>JBFFLO010000250.1:0-4757 GCA_041554895.1 Lutimonas sp.
CTGTTGACCCACAAGGATTCGAACCTTGACTGGCGGTACCAAAAACCGAAGTGCTACCGTTACACCATGGGTCAATTTATCATCGCTAAACCTTATTTGATTAAGCAGGCGCAAATTTAGAACAAAGTTTTTGTTTGGCAAAAGAGTTTTTTTGATTTTTTTCAGCCACCTATAAAAACAGAGTAGTTTCCATTTAATTTACTAAATTCGCCTCAGTTTTAAATTGTCTCTATGCTTTCTTTTGATTATAAAAAATTCAACACTTTTTTGGGTTGGCTTACCTTTGGAATAGCCTTACTGACCTACACTTTAACTCTTGAACCAACGGTGAGTTATTGGGATTGCGGGGAGTATATTGCCACTTCTGTTAAACTGGAAGTAGGCCACCCGCCCGGGGCACCTTTATTTCAAATGATGGGAGCATTCTTTGCGATGTTCACCAATGACATATCTCAAATTGCAATGATGGTCAATTTCATGTCGGCGCTTGCCAGTGCTTTTACCATCCTTTTTCTTTTCTGGACCATTACGGCCCTTGCGAAAAAAGTAGTAGAGAAGAACTCAGGCGAATTGACCAAAGGAAACTCAATTGCCATTCTTGGAAGTGGCTTGGTCGGAGCCCTGGCTTATACTTTTTCTGACAGTTTTTGGTTTAGTGCAGTTGAAGCCGAAGTTTATGCCATGTCTTCATTTTTAATGGCCCTGCTGTTTTGGCTGGCCATTCACTGGGAAGCCGAAATGGATAAGCCCAGAGGCAATAAGTGGCTGTTGTTGATCAGTTTTATTGTAGGCTTGTCTTTTGGGGTGCACATCCTGTCATTGCTGGTTATTCCTTCAATCGTTTTTATCTATATTTATAAGAGATACCCTCAGCTCAATGCCAAACAATTTATACTGGCCAATTTGGTTTCTATATTGGTGCTGGCCTTTGTTTTTAAATTCTTGTTTCCTTTTACCTTGAGGTTCTTTAGTGCTTCAGAGCTATTCTTTATCAACAACCTTGGACTACCATTTAATTCGGGAAGTATTATTGCAGGGATTGTTTTGGTTGCTGTTTTTTATTTTGGATTAGGGTATACACGAAAGAAAAATTTGTTCACCGCCAATTTATTGCTCTTGTCCGTATTATTTATCATGATCGGTTTTTCTTCCTGGTTGATGTTACCCATCCGGGCAAACGCCAATACAACGATCAATGAAAACAACCCTTCAAGTGCCAGGGAGCTGCTCGCCTATTACAATAGAGAACAATATGGAGATGCCAATGTATTCTATGGTTCTTATTATTCTCAAACAGGTGACAGAGATAAGGCAAACCCTTACCGGGACGCCAAACCTAAATATGAAAAAGATGAAAAGGCAGGTAAATATGTGATCGTGAATAATTACAAAAATGCACTGCCAAATTATAACAGTAAACACAAAGGGTTTATACCAAGAATGGTTGATCCGACTGCTTCCGTAGTGCAAAACTATAAGGCAATAGCAGGTATTCCCCAGAGATCAAAAAGGCGCCCTACTTTTGGGGAGAATATTAGTTTTATGATCACTTACCAATTTGGCTATATGTATGGCCGGTATTTTATGTGGAATTTTACAGGCAGGCAAGATGATATCCAAGGAAACCTTGATAATCATGGCAATTGGTTAAGCGGTATTGACCCTATCGATGAAATCAGGCTTGGCTCACAAAAAAACCTTCCCTCTGAGGTGACAGAAAACAAAGGAAGAAATAAATACTATTTCCTGCCGCTCATATTGGGGGTCATAGGGCTTTTGTTTCATCTCAAAAGAGACCTGAATAATTTTTATATCCTGCTGCTGTTCTTTGCTTTTACAGGACTTGCCATCATTTTCTATACCAACCCAAAACCTTTTGAACCACGAGAAAGAGATTATGCTGTGGTGGGTTCTTTTTATGTATTTGCGATCTGGATAGGATTTGGTGTTTTGGCATTGTATGAAAAGTTTAAGGATAAAATAACCTCTGTTTTTATGCCAACAGCCTTAACGGCTATCTGTCTTTTGGCAGTTCCGGTGCTCATGGCCAAAGAAAACTGGGACGATCATGACCGGTCAGGAAAATATACCACTTGGAACAATGCTAAATCCTATCTGGATTCCTGTCAGGAAAATGCCATTATGTTTACCATCGGTGATAATGACACATTCCCGCTATGGTATATGCAGGAAGTAGAGGATTACAGAACCGACATCAAACTAATTAATACGAGCCTGTTCGCAAAAGACTGGTATATTGACCAACAGAAAAGAAAAACGTATAAAGCCGATCCGATCCCTTCACAATTAAGCCATGATGACTATAAGGAAGGCTCCCTGGATGTGGCTTATCATTATCCGTATCCGTTTCCTCAATTCAAAGATTCTGTAATGGATATCAAATTCTTTATGAAATGGATTGAAAGCAAAGACAGCAGGACTTTTATTGATTTTGAAGATAACGGACATCCTGAAAAAGTATATCCCACCACCAAATTAAGACTCATGGTCGATAAAGAAGCCGTGCTTCGAAATGGTATCGTTGCAGAAAAAGATTCTGCCCTGATCGAACCTTATATCGATATTCAGATCTCTGAATCAGCCTTGATCAAGAACAGGATCCTGATGCTTGACATTCTGGCCAACAACAATTGGGAAAGGCCATTGTACTTCACCGGAGGAGCTCAGGCTGCCGAGGAGTATATCTGGTTAAAGGATTATTTACAGTTAGATGGCCTGGCTTATAAATTTGTTCCCATCAGAAGTGCCATCAGCAATAGGAGTTTTATGGACATGGGCAGGATAAACACAGACACCATGTATGCAAATGTGAAAAAATGGACCTGGAAAAATTCCAATGGTGACATCTATCATGACCCTGAAACCAGAAAAAATGGCATCTCTTTCAGAAATAGCCTGGGAAGACTCGCCGATGAGCTCATTAAAGAGAAAGATTTTGTCAGAGCAGAAGAAATCCTGGATATGTCTATAGAGAAAATGCCCATAGAATCATATGGCTATTTCAGGCTTGTTATTGGACATATCGAATCTTATTACAATATAGACAGGCCGGAGAAAGCACGAAATATAGTAGAGTTTCTAATTAAAAATTTTAAGGAACGAATTTACTATTACAGTGGGCTGAGTTCCTACGAACTCACCCAAAATTTCGGCGATCTTGAAGGCACCCTTGATTTGTATAAATACATCATTGCCACCTGCGTGGAATTTGATTCTGAAGAATACTCTGATCAGCTTAAAGAAGATTTTATGGCCTCTGTTACGCTTCTTGAAGATGTACTGGAAGAGTAAATTTCTGATTTGATCATTTTTTTGTATCTTGGGTTGAACCCCCTTAATTAAGTTTAAAAAATTACTTTGAATGAGACCTTATCTGGTAAAAACCCCAAGATTGGTGCAAAGATTTTTCCATAATTATTCATGGCGGATCAAAACAGCTAAAAAAGAGATTTACCTTACTTTTGATGATGGTCCGGTTCCTGATTTTACACCTTGGGTACTCGAGACATTAGCGCGTTATAAAGCCAAGGCAACGTTTTTCTGTGTTGGTGAAAACATCAAAAAATATCCTCATGTTTATCAGGAAATAAAAGAGGGAAGTCACAGTGTTGGCAATCATACTTTTAATCATCTTCAGGGCTGGAAGACCCCAACCAGTAAATATATTAAGAATATACTCAAAGCAGAATCGTATTTACATGATGAAACTGTTCAAAAAAGAAACAAACTTTTTAGGCCGCCCCATGGGCGAATCAGGCCCGTGCAAGCAAGAATACTTCGAAAACAAGGTTTTAAGATCATTATGTGGGATGTATTGAGTGGTGACTTCGATCAAAGCCTTTCCAAGGAACAATGCCTGGAACACACCTTAAAGCACATTAAAAATGGGAGCATCGTCGTTTTTCATGACAGCGACAAATCTTTTAAGAACCTTGATTTTGTGCTTCCCAAGGTATTGGAGCATTTTACCAAAGAAGGTTATGAATTTAAGTCGTTATAGAATAAATGGAATAAGGAATTTTGAATTTCGAAGTGAAAAAATAATCAACATTAAGTGCAATAGTCAAGAGAGGTATAAATGAATTCCATATGCTTCATTCCTTGTTCGACATTCGACATTCAAGTAACCGAATTAACAAATTTTGTAAGGATTATACTTTAAACGTACTGCTGTACAAGGCTGATTAAAGTGTTGGCATCTTGTTGACCTGTTTGGCGCCATTTCATTTCGCCATTTTTATAGATAATAAATGTTGGGTTACCTTTGATCCTTAAGGCAGCTGCAAGCGTCTCATTTTTGGAAACATCAATCTTTACAACTTTTGCTTTATCACCCAGAGCAGCAGCAACATCACGCAATATAGAGTGCAAATTTGTATTTTCACCTTCCCAGTCTGCGTAAAAATCAATCAGGGTGGGGGTTTTTGACCCTATTAATTCTCCAAACTTAGTCATACTTAAGTTTTTAAATTCTATACCTACAAATATAGTATTTTATCTCAACAACATTTATAATGTCCAAAAAATTAACTATTTAGCAAAAATCATGTTATTATTTCTTCCCCGAAATACAAATTTGTACTTTTACCATCATCAAACTAATTTTGAATGGCTGAACAAAAAAGACTTTTTTTACTGGATGCTTATGCCTTGATCTTTCGCGGCTATTATGCTTTTATTAAAAATCCGAGGATCAATTCTAAAGGCATGGACACTTCTGCGATCATGGGGTTTAC
>JBFFLO010000251.1:0-4729 GCA_041554895.1 Lutimonas sp.
AAGAAATAAAAATTGAATCAAAACTGTATCGTTTTGAATTTATGGGTTTTAAGATAAATTAACCCTTCCTATTCTAAGGTTGGCGAAATTGATTGGGGTTTATTTGATTTGTACAAATCCGATTTTATGATATAAGCTTTTATATTGCTCATCATTTCGTAAAGGTTCTAAAAGGGGTTCTTCCCGAAACCAGGTCATCTCTACTTCATGGTGATTATATGATTTTTCCAGCCAGTCAAATGTATTTTCATAATCTTCAAAATAACAATAGTAGAGTGCTATAAACCATGCAGGGCTTCCTGAGTTGTTTGTATCATAAAGATTTTTTAGTTGATTTAAATAAAATGCAGATTTTTCATTTTCTCCATCAATTTTAGCAAAAACCGCATCCAACCAAATTAAAATTGGCGGATTTTCACTTGGAAGATTGGTTCTGATCTTTTTCAATTGATTTTTGGACTTTTCATATTCTTCCAGATAAAAATACACTTTCGTTGATGCCCGCAGATAATAAAAATCATCACTAAACAAGGGATTTTTTCTCTCTAATAATTCAAGTGCTGCATCCTCTTTGCCAAGAAACATTAAAATCTCGGCTTTAAAAATATATAAATGACTAAGATTAGGAGAATTTTTAATATATCTTTCATTGATAAGAAATGCCTCATTAAATCTTCCTGTTTTTATAGCATAGTCCAGAATAGCACCCGTTAAATTATTATACCGAGATTTTAACAATCTTTTTTGGTAGTATTTTTCCATTGATTCAAAATCCCAATCATAATAAAAATATCCCAGATGTAAATTATACTCTAACTGATCATTAATACTATCAATATTCCTTGCCTTTAGTAGTAATTGTTTAGAATTTTTCCAGGCTTCCTGCTCATCATACAAGCCCCAAACTAACCCACCGATCTGCCAGATTTCTGACAAACCCATATACGCTTCAATAAAATTAGAATCTAATGCGATCGCTTGCTCATACAAAGGCAATGCTTTATCAAAAGCAATTTTATTAAACAAACTGTTTTGATAGTCAGCTTGAAGAAATAAATTATAAGCTTCCTTACTGTCTGTCGGATATTTTTCAATGTTCTTTTGCTCTTCAGAACTTAAAGTAATATCTAGTTGTTTTACGATTAGTTTAGAAACGTCATTTTGCAATTTCAACGAGTTTTCAATGCTTTCATCATATGTTTTCGACCAAACATGCTTATCTCTCAGATTAATCAATTGTGTGATAATCCGAACTGAGTCGCTATGCTTTGACTTGGAGACACTTGACTCAAGGATATAATCGACATCAAGCATTTTTGCTATTTTATCAATTGGTGTATCCGAGTTTCTAAATTGTTTTACAGAGGTACGGGATGTTACCAACAATGAATTAATTCCAGCTAATTTTTCAATAATTTCTTCAGTGAGTCCATTACAAAACCATTGCAGGTCCGATTCAGGACTATGATCATCGAAATATAAAACGGCAATGGATATTTCTTGAGGGTTATTTTCACTTTTAACCATTGAAAATATACCGAGGATCAACAAAATTGTTCCAAGCACATAAAAAACATATTGGATTTTTTTAATTCTTGATCGAGAGTGAGGCAGAACTGCATTATTAACTGGAGAAATTTTTTCGTTTTTTTCTTTGTATTCACCAGGAGTGATCCCATAGTATTTAACAAAACATTTATTAAAATAAGATGGACTGCTAAAACCTACTTTATAGGATATTTCAGCAGCATTATGATCAGAATTTAAAATTAATCTGGCCGCTTCCTGAAGGCGGATTTCCTTAATAAATTGATTTGCAGAAATACCTGTAACAGATCTTACTTTTCTAAATGTGTGAGATTTACTCCAACCAATTTCAGAGGCTAAATGGCCAACATCAAACTTTTCATCATCTAAATGATCTAAAATAATCTGTCTAAATTGATCTATTAAATCGTTTTCCATTAGTATAAATTCTAACCAATTTAACGATTTATTTTTTTATTGCTTTCTTTTATCAGGTAATAATTTGTTTTGTTGAATAACCACGTCATAACTATATTTAATTGAGATTTAAAACAAATCTTTAGAATCAGCAGCTCTTTCCTAATTTATTTAGCCCTGTATAACAGGAATGGATCCTTGCCAATAAGTCTCTCCATGCGCTCATTATGCAAGTCCCATACCTCCAAAATACCCAAATCCTTTTCCCGGGTTTTACCCTTATAGCACAAAGGATTCACAAGAAAATTGAATTAAAAAGGGAAATTAGGTTAGGAAACTCTATAAAACAAAAAAACCTCAGTAAGGGGTTAAGTGTTAAGTATTAAGATTTTACCTACATTTAAGGTTCAACAACCAAATGTATGATCACCTTCTTCAGAAAAATCCGTAAAAAAATGGCAGGCGATAACAGGCCCATGTAGTATATGAGATATGCTGTTGGAGAAATCTTTTTAGTGGTGATTAGATATTGATAACGCTTAAGATCAATAACTGGAATGAGGAGCGGATAGAGAAGCGTAAGGAACAATCTGTGCTGATTGGCTTGCATGATACTTTTTCAAATAACCAGCTATAACCATAAGTTAAAGGTTTCATAAAGCTAGACTGCAGCTTTAAAATAATTGCTAAATTTGCAGCATGATACACAATCGTATTCTACAATTACTCTCTGTGGCCATGGCCGTTTTGGTGTTATTTTCAACGCTGTCTATCAGCATTGAAAAACACTACTGTGGTGAGCATCTTGTAGATGTGGCTATTTTTACAGAGGCAGAAAAATGTGGAATGGAAGCAGCTAACATGGGCCAAGAAACCTCTGGTGAAGACAGCTTGTTTATGAAAAATTCCTGCTGTAAGGATGTGGTTGATTTGGTAGAAGGTCAAGATGAGCTTAGTTTAGAAAAAACAAAGGAGCTCAACAGCCATCAAAAGGTATTTATCTTTTCTATTGCCTATACTTTTAGTGGCCTATTCGAGCTTGAACCACAGGATCACAGCCCTTTTGAATACTATTCTCCCCCCAACGTCGTCGAAGACATCCAGGTCTTGAACCAAGTTTTCTTGATTTGAACTCATTATCAGTACGATGCCCTAAAACCATTGGGTATATACCATAATGATCAATCAAAAAAAATCCATGCTACACATATCTCAAATAAAGATGATCGTCTTATTCCTGGCCCTGCCGCTGTTTGTTCAGTCGCAAGAATCATTGAAAGGACAGGTTTTCGAGGTCTTAGACGGTAAAGAAATTCCGCTGGAGGGCGCCAATGTTTATTGGCAAAACACTACCATAGGCACTATGACAGATGCCGATGGTACATTCTCAGTTCCTTATACCCAGGAACACAATCAACTTGTCATTTCTTTTATTGGCTTTACAACAAAGACCCTGACAGTCAATTCTAATAGAAACATCAGACAGGTATTGCAATCCACTTCTGACCTTGATGAAGTGACGCTCGCTTCTCAAAAACAGACAACGGCAAAGTCTTACTTAAAAGCCGCCAACACCTTTACGGTGAGTAGCGATGAGTTATTAAAAGCGGCCTGCTGTAATTTGTCTGAGAGTTTTGAAACCAACCCTTCTATCGACGTCAATTTTGCAGACGCCGTGACGGGTACCAGACAAATTAAAATGCTGGGGCTGAACTCTCCTTATATTTTAATCGCCACCGAGAATATACCAGCCGTTCGTGGCGCTTCTCAGGCACAGGGGCTTAGTTTTATTCCGGGCACCTGGATAGAGAGCATACAAATTACCAAAGGTGCCGGAAGCGTTGTGAATGGCTTTGAAAGTATCACAGGGCAGATCAATGCAGAACTGGTCAAGCCGACCAAGGACCACAATTTTTTCTTAAACCTTTACGCCGCTTCCAGCGAACGTTTAGAACTCAATACCCATTTCAACACCCAGGTATCTGAGAAATGGAGTACCGGTATCTACCTTCACGGTAATACGCATCAAAAAAAGCATGACGTGAACGATGATGGATTTCTCGACATACCGCTGTATAACCAGATCAATGTGATGAATCGCTGGCAATACACCAATCCTGAAAAAGGCATCGTCAGTTTTATCAACCTGCGTTATTTAAACGATTCGAAGCAGTCAGGTCAGGTTGATTTTGACCCTGACACAGACCGGCTCACCACCAATGCCTGGGGCAGTGAAATTGACACCGAAAGGATGGAAGGTTCTTTTAAACTAGGTTATGTAAATCCGCAAATTCCCTACCAAAATCTCGGCTTTCAAATGGCCTATAGCCATCATAAACAAGACTCTTATTTTGGGCAACGGATCTATGATATCAAGCACAATAGTTTTTATTCTAACCTGATATACAATTCGATTATATCAGATTCAAGGCATAAAATTAAAACAGGAATCAGCTTTACGTATGACCACTTTGACGAACTGGTTGAGACTACTGATATTGAAAGAAACGACAATTCATTTGGTGGTTTTTTTGAATACGCTTTCGACAATCTCGATAAGTTTACCATGACGGCCGGAATCCGCGCAGACCAGCATAATAGATTGGGCTTTTTTATCACGCCCCGTTTACATATGCGCTATACGCCCTGGGAAAAATCTGCACTACGGGCCTCAGTGGGTCGTGGAAAACGAAGTGCCAATATCTTTGCTGAAAACCAGAACCTGTTTGCCAGTTCGAGACAGATTAACATATCAGATGCTGGCGGTGAGATCTATGGCCTGGAT
>JBFFLO010000252.1:0-4721 GCA_041554895.1 Lutimonas sp.
CACGGAGAAAGGCTTTGTGGAAAGAGCCGGCTCCAAAACACAAAAAAGGAATTTTATATAAATATGCCAAAACTGTTTCTTCCGCATCCGAAGGTTGCGTTACCGACAAGTTTTAAACAATCAATAGTAATAACCAAAGTTGTTATTTATGGAAACAATAACAAAATCGACAGAAAAAGTGACAAATACAAAAAGTGTAAAAATTACAGGAGCTGAAGCTGTTGTAAGGTGCTTGTTGGAAGAAGGCGTAGACCTTATCTATGGATATCCCGGCGGAGCTATTATGCCAGTTTATGATGAATTCTATAAGTATGAAAAAGAATTGCAACATGTACTGACAAGACATGAACAAGGTGCTGTACATGCAGCTCAGGGTTACGCACGTGTATCTGATAAAGTTGGCGTGGCCGTCGCCACTTCGGGACCGGGTGCAACAAATTTAATTACAGGTATTGCAGATGCTCAAATTGATTCAACTCCTTTGGTTTGTATTACCGGGCAAGTTGGATCCCATCTTTTGGGTAGTGATGCTTTCCAGGAAACAGATATCATCAGTATTTCTACCCCGGTAACCAAATGGAACTATCAGATCACTAAGGCAACAGAAATCCCTGAGATCATGGCAAAGGCTTTCTATATTGCCAAGTCAGGAAGACCAGGGCCTGTTTTGATTGATATCACAAAAGATGCTCAGTTTGGGGAACTTGATTTCTCTTATGAACCGTGTAAAAAGGTAAGGAGTTATAAACCGATTCCTGATATGGATCCCGTGAGCATTGCTGCTGCAGCTAAAATAATCAATGAGGCAGAAAGGCCTTTTATTGTTTGGGGACAGGGATTGACCTTGGGAAAAGCAGAAAAGGAATTTAAAGACTTTATTGAAAAAGCTGGTATTCCTTCTGCTTCGACTTTGTTAGGCCTGTCGGCCCTTCCTTCTGATCATGAACTCCATGTGGGTATGGTGGGCATGCATGGTAATTATGCTCCAAATGTGCTGACGAATTCTTGTGATGTTTTAATAGCAGTAGGTATGCGATTTGATGACCGGGTGACCGGAAATTTAGAAACGTATGCCAAGCAAGCCAAAATAGTCCATTTTGAGATTGATCCTGCCGAGGTGGATAAGAATGTAAAAACGGATATTGCTGTTTTGGGAAATGTAAAGGATACGCTGGCGGCTATATTACCTTTGATCGAGAAAAAAAGATACCAGGAATGGATGCAGCGATTTCATGATTTATATGACATAGAATTTAAAGAAGTAATTGACGGACAGATCAATACAAGTGCTGAAGGGCTTACGATGGCCGAAACAATCGTAGCTTTGAACAAGGCTACAAAAGGAGAAGCGGTCATTGTGTCTGATGTAGGACAGCATCAGATGATCGCCAGCCGGTTTAGCAAATTTAAACACGGTAAAAGCAAGATAACCTCAGGCGGGCTTGGAACAATGGGTTTTGCTTTGCCCGCAGCCATTGGTGCCAAAATGGGAGCTCCTGAAAGAGAAGTTGTTGCGATCATCGGCGATGGTGGTTTTCAAATGAATATTCAGGAATTGGGAACCGTTTTACAAACCAAAGTTCCCGTAAAAATAATTGTGCTTAACAATCAGTTTCTGGGAATGGTTCGCCAGTGGCAGGAATTATTTTTTGATGGCCGTTATGCTTCAACGATAATGACAAACCCCGATTTTGTTAAGATTGCTGAAGGATATAGTATAAAGGCAAGAAAAGTATCCGAAAGAAAAGAACTTACAGAGGCCATAGAAGAAATGATTGCGTCAAAAGAATCTTATTTTCTTGAAGTAGCAGTTGAAATGGAGGAAAATGTTTTCCCTATGATACCAACGGGTTCCAGTGTATCTGATATCAGATTAAAATAAAAGTCATGAAGATAGAAAAGTATACCATATCAGTTTATTCGGAGAATAATCTAGGATTATTGAACAGAATAGCAACTATTTTTTTAAAAAGGCATATCAACATTGAAAGCCTGACCGTATCAGGTTCAGAAATTGACAATGTATCCCGATTTATCATTGTTGTTGAAATCACAGAAGACCAGGTCAAAAAAATCATTGGTCAGATTGAAAAGCAAGTGGAGGTCATTAAAGCCTATTACCATACAAATGAGGAGTGTATTTTTTTACAATCTGCCTTGTTCAAGATCAAATCAAGCCTTCTTTTTGAAGAGCGCCAAATTCAGAATATCATCAAGAAAAGCAATGCCCAGATCGTGACTGTATCGCCTGAATTTTTTGTAATTGAAAAGTCAGGTCGCCACGAGGAAATTGATGCTTTGTATAATGACCTTGCTTCATACGGGATCATGCAGTTCGTTCGTTCAGGACGGATCTCCGTGACCAAGGAAGAAATGAAAATATCAGAATTATTAAGAAAACAATTAAATTAAAAAATAAATTAAAAGGATAATGGCAAATTATTTCAATACTCTTTCACTAAGAGAACAATTGGCGCAATTAGGAAAATGCAGGTTTATGGATACCTCTGAATTTTCTGATGGTATAGCAGCCTTGAAAAATAAAAAAGTAGTTATCGTGGGATGCGGTGCTCAGGGGTTAAATCAAGGTTTGAACATGAGGGACTCAGGATTGGATATTTCTTACGCACTTAGAGAAGGAGCTATTAGGGACAAACGCCAGTCTTTTAAAAATGCATCTGAGAATGGATTTACAGTGGGTACTTATGAGGAACTGATTCCAGGTGCTGACCTTGTTTGCAACCTGACCCCTGATAAGCAACATACTTCAGTTGTAAAAGCGGTGATGCCTTTAATGAAGCAAGGAGCAACTTTGGCCTATTCTCATGGATTCAACATCGTTGAGGAAGGAATGCAGGTCAGAAAGGATCTTACTGTTATTATGGTTGCCCCAAAATGCCCTGGGTCTGAGGTAAGAGAAGAGTATAAAAGAGGATTTGGAGTGCCTACCCTCATTGCAGTTCATCCTGAAAATGATCCTGACGGAAGAGGTTTGGCAGAGGCAAAAGCATATGCGGTGGCAACAGGAGGTGACAGAGCAGGCGTATTGGAATCTTCCTTTATCGCAGAAGTAAAGTCTGACCTTATGGGTGAACAAACAATTTTATGTGGTGTGCTTCAAACCGGATCAATTCTTTGCTTTGATAAAATGATTGAAAAAGGTATCGAACCGGGCTATGCATCCAAATTGATTCAATACGGTTGGGAAACTATTACGGAAGCTCTGAAGCATGGGGGAATCACCAATATGATGGATCGCTTATCCAATCCTGCTAAGGTAAAAGCTTATGCATTATCGGAAGAATTGAAAGATATTATGAGGCCGTTGTTCCATAAACATATGGATGATATTATGTCTGGTGAATTTTCAAAAACAATGATGGAAGATTGGGCCAATGATGACAAGAACCTTTTGACCTGGAGAGCAGCAACGGGGGAAACAGCTTTTGAGAAAACGGCTGCGGGCGATATGGAAATTTCGGAACAGGAGTATTTTGACAATGGTGTATTGATGGTGGCCTTTGTGAGAGCAGGCGTAGAGCTAGCCTTTGAAACAATGACCGAGGCAGGTATTATTGACGAGTCGGCCTATTATGAGTCATTGCATGAAACTCCGTTGATAGCGAATACCATAGCACGTAAAAAATTATACGAGATGAACGCAACTATTTCAGATACAGCTGAATACGGGTGTTATTTGTTTGATCATGCTTGCAAGCCTTTGTTGACAGACTTTATGAAAGGAATTGATACCGATGTAATTGGAACCACCTATGGAAAAGGCCAGGGCAATGGGGTCGACAATCAGGAGTTGATTGCTATTAATGACGAATTGCGATATCATCCGGTAGAAATCATTGGGTCTGAGTTAAGAGAATCGATGACTGCCATGATCAAAATAGTGTAAATAAAGGAATCGAAAATAAACTTATTTAAGTGAGTTGACCATCGATTTCAAGCAAATGAAATCGATGGTTTTTTATTTTTAAAAAGATGACAAAACCTTATGTGGATATTAGGAAAGTGGAAGAAGCGGATGGCCGGATTCGGGCGTTGGTAAAACACACTCCTTTGATCAGGATGCCTAATTTATCGGAACGATACGGGGCTGAGGTTTATTTTAAAAGAGAAGATCTGCAAAGAGTAAGGTCCTATAAAATCAGAGGCGCCTTTAATAAGATCAGTTACCTTTTAGAAAAAAAGGGAATCAGCAAGGTTGTATGCGCCAGTGCGGGGAATCATGCCCAGGGAGTGGCACAAGTATGTCATTTTTTAGGTATTAAAGGAATTATTTTTATGCCTTCTACAACACCGCAGCAAAAGGTTCAGCAAGTTGAAATGTTCGGGCGTGAGCACATTGAAATTCGACTTGTAGGAGACACCTACGACGCCTCTTATAAGGTGGCCCGCGAATTTAGTGAGATAAACGAATTAGAATTTGTACACCCTTTTGATGACCAGCAGATCATTGAAGGGCAGGGTACAGTAGCTCTGGAGTTGTTGAGTGATTTAAAAGAGCCACTTGATTATTTATTTGTTCCTGTTGGTGGTGGGGGTTTGATTTCCGGACTCATCAGTGTCATGAAAAAGAGAAGTCCTCAAACCAAGATTGTGGCTGTGGAGCCAGAAGGAGCCCCTTCTTTAAGAACCTCTTTGGAAAAAGGAATAAATACGAGTTTGGACGAAATCGAAAAATTCGTCGATGGTGCAGCTGTTAAAAG
>JBFFLO010000253.1:0-4707 GCA_041554895.1 Lutimonas sp.
CTTTATATCCTGTTTGCTCCCCTCCAGATGGCTCAAAAGTTTTTGTTGAAAATCCAAGGTTTCAGGATCCGTACCAGGTCTCGATATTTTTAAAATAAACCGATCCTCATCCTTGATGCTTATTTTAAAGTTCATATCGTATTCTCCAGGAAGGGGGCTCGCCTCTCCTTCTAAACCATACAGATCCAGGAGTATATTTTCAGCCATCCCGGATTTGATCAAATAGTCGCTATAATCTGCTTCTTGCATGGTTTGGTTCATTAGTTAATATCCAGGCTCATATGTATCTTCCAGCTATCAGATGCGCCGGGGAGCAGTTCTTTTAATCCGATCTTATTGTTAAAGCTGTTGGCAACACAGGTCATAGGTTCGATGGCGATGCTTTTTCCATGGGGAGGTGTATAGACCTGGAGATAGGTTCCGTTGGCATAGTCAAAGTCTAATTTAAGCTTAAAGGATTTTGATTCAAAACGGCATAGAGGCTTATGTAACGAATAAGCGTCGTCAAATTTTTTATGTTCCATTTGAAAAGCAGGAGGTAGCGGAGAAGCCAAAATTTCGATCGGGAGGCTTCTTTCGTTACACTTATAAAAGTCTTTGGAAGGAAATGAAAGCGTACTTTCTGCAAGCGACCCGGTCTTAAAATAGGGATGCCAGCCCATTCCATAAGGGAATGGGGATTTCCCGCGATTGATGAGGTCAAAACTCAGAATCAAAGTACCGGTTGCACTTATTGTATAGGTCAGTTTTAATTCAAAAGAAAAAGGAAAACCCGGAAGTGAACCATTTGAATTATAGGTTAATTCTAAAGTTGCCCCTTTTGAATCTGATTCCATTGAAGTTATTTCAAATTCTTTATTGAAAACCAATCCATGGATGGCATTGTTCACTGAAAGTTCATTCACCGGAAACTGATGAGATTTACCCAAAAACTCGTAGGCACCATCTTCTACACGGTTGGGAAAGGGAAAGAGAATCGATGATTTATAGGTGTTGGCATAATCTTTAAGACCAGCCTCATCATTACTGATGCCATCTATGATATCCACATTGTTGATAATGAGTTCCTGTAAGCTCCCACCAAGATTTGGGTAGATTTTTGCAGATAGATTTTTGTTGCTAATTTGTACATGTTCCAATAATTTATTGGGGCTGTCGATCTTGTCTATTTTCATCATGTTATCTTAATATGAACCCATTTTTCATAGGGTCTTTAGGGTCAATTACAAAGGTATGCATTCCTGTTATATGAGCCGTCCCTTCCACCTGCGGGATGACGGCACCAAAGGGGCCATAGTCAACTTCTTCAATGACTGATCCAACAAACACGGCGCCTGTGATGCTTTCGATGCTCATAGATTCGCCCGGCTCAATCTCATTTCTCATTTTATGAATGGCCATTCTGCCTGACACCCCCGATCCTGTAGGACAACGATCTACTTCACCAGCTGCAAAAACACAAACATTCCTGCTGTCATTGCACAGGTCATGTGGTCGGCCCGTGAATATGGTGCCATATAAAAAACTAAGATCCGGTTCAAAAGGATGTAAAATCTCATGGTTCTGTTGCATCACCGCATTTTTGATAGCCATTCCCTTGCTGATCAATGACTGAAAGGAATCTTTTGATAAGCCAAAGTCTAAGTTGTTTCTATCCATGTCAACGTAAGCGTAAAAGGCCCCGCCATAGGCCAGGTCATACGTGATGGTCCCCATTCCGGGAACGTCAACCATTTGATCTAATCCAACCACAAAACTCGGAACACAATGAAACCTCACTCCAGTGACTTGGCCACTATTAACCCGGGCATAGGATGTAATTCTGCCGCAGGGAGCATCAATTTTTATCTTGTTATCGCCTTCTTTTACCGAGATCCATTTCATATCAACAGCAAGGGTGGTTAAGGCTATAATGGCATGGCCACACATGGTTGAATATCCTTCGTTATGTAAAAAGACCACCCCGAAATCACCTTCTTTATCATTAGGAGGCGTCAGGATACAGCCATACATATCAGCATGACCTCTTGGTTCAAACATCAGGGCCGTCCTTAAATGGTCATAATGTTCTTTACAGTATCTGCGGTATTCCAGTACGGAATCCCCTTTAAGTTCAGGAAATCCGTTTATGATCACTCTCAGTGGCTCACCGCCTGTGTGCATATCAATGGTTTCGATCCGGAGCCAATCCGGATTCGGTTCAAACTTCTTGTGACGCTGAATATTTTGAAAAGTACCCATTAGATCATTTTTTCATTATTTGATTGCCTTATCTCCAGCCATTTTTCATAAAAATACCTGGCGCCGATAAGATCTTCAGACGCATGTCCTACTGATTTAAAAAAAGTGATTTCCTTGCCAGATTCTCTCCCTTTTCCGGATCCCGAACAAAGCGCAAAAAGATCGGCTTTGATATCGGCCTCTTTTAGGATTCCTTTGCGAAGCGGTATTACAATATCTCCGGATTCCTTTAAACCTCCCTGATACGTGTCAAGAAATATCCTGGATTTCAGCACCGTTTCATCATCAGCTTCTCTCATATCTTTTTTATAGGCGCCTACCAGGTCAAGATGCTGGCCTTCTTTTAAAAATTTCCCAAAAATAAGGGGCTCTTTTGATAAGGTGGCACAGGATACGATCGCAACCTTTGATAGTTTCTCCAGATAATTTTCTATGGCGACAACCTTGTAGTTTCGTTGATCAAATTGCTTTGCGATCAGTTGTGCTTTGTTAAAATCCCGGCCCCAAACAAAAACATTTTTGATGGGCCTGATACTGGTATGAGCTTTGATCAGGTCCACTGATAAGGTTCCTGTGCCCAACATCAGCAGGCTGGAAGCATCTTTTCTAGCAAGATAGGAGGCGGCAAGAGCCGAGGTGGCCGCAGTTCTCTTCGCAGTAAGTGCCTTTGCATCGAGTATGGCCCTGATCATTCCTTTATGGCCATCCATATAGAGATAAGTACCCTGGATAGAAGGCAAATCATATTTGCCATTGTTAGGATTCACGGAAACAATTTTTACGCCAACATCTTTTCCCCTTTCCCAGGAAGGCATCAACAATAATGTAGAATCAATGCCTTCCTTGGGATTGGCATAATCGTGGTGATGTCTCATAGGAGTTTCAACAACTTTGTCTGCAAACCCCTTGTTCAGCTCTTCGATCAGCTGTTTATAGTCAGTATGAGACGCAATGAATTCATTGTTTATAAAAGGAATTTGATCCATTTATTTTTTTAATAAAAGTAATTATTAGTTTGTACTAATCCTAAAGTACCTTTTGATGAGCTAACATCATATTTTTTTAGCCTAAAAATACGATTAGCAGGATAAATTCTTAAAAAGGATTTGGATCACAAAAAAGATCATTCAGCTTATGAAAACAGTTTGATGTCTTTGTCATCTTCAGGAAGGCGGACCATTTTTTCATAGCTTAATCCTAATTTTTCCAACAATTTGACAGACCTGGTATTGCCAGGATTCACGACCGCAATGATCTTTTTAAGTTTTAGTGTATCATACGCATAGCCGTAAAGTGCTTTAGTGGCTTCATAGGCAAAACCTTGACCCCTGAATTCAGGCAATATTCCATAACCTATGTCAATATGTTCTAATCCTTCACGATTCACAAGCCCTACGATGCCAACCATATCAAGGCTATCTTTTATAACCATGCTGTAAAAACCGAATCCATTTTCCTTATAGCTTTTGAAAAACCTGGTTTTTATAAAATCTTCTGCCTGCTCAACGGTCCTGATACCACGATCCCCAATGTTACGGATCCAGTCTGGGTCGTTCATCAATGCATAAAGAAAAGGAGCATCTTCCAGGGTGATCAAATTGATCAGCAGTCGTTCTGTTTTAAGCAGGGTCATCGGCTATATATAGATTTTAAATATAATCCATTTATTTAGCCTAACACATCACGCTGCTTTTTATAGAAAGTATCAGATTGTAATTTTAGCAGGTCTTTGGCTTTTTGTTTTTTATACTCATAAATTTCTTCATCCTCAGCCACGTCATAGTACACTTTTTCATTCAAGCTCGTATCGGTTTCAAGAACCGCCGCTCTCTGATTTTTTTGCTGGGTTACCCAAACCTTTAAGGCATCTTCCTGTTCCTCGAATTTTAAATCGTATGCGCCTTTTGGAGCCATTATTTTCGCAAAAACCGGGGCTGTTTCGATTGCGATAAACAACAATAATATAAACAATGAAGGTATTGCCGGCAGCTCTTCAAGTGCATTGATCCTGGCCATCAAACCATCGAATCCATCAATGATGGGTTGACTGCTGGCAGTTTGGAGTTTTTGTTTTTCTCTCAGATCTGTCAGTATAATTTCTTGACGCGCTATTTTTGCAGCACTGCTATCTTTTAATTGCTGCAGTTCTTTTAATTGGGTGTCATGCTTTTCCCTTTTTTCTTTGTAAACAGGTCCCTTACCAAGTTTCATTGTGCCTTTGGTGCCCTCTGCTTCAGTAATATAAGTGTCATATAAGGCGTTTACTTCCGCTTCTTTAGCGGTAATAATATCTTTAATAGATCTAATTTCGGATTCGACTCTTTCTATTTCAGGTATAAATTGCTGAGCTATCTGGTCCTGATTTAACAAAGTCATGTTGTTTTTTTGTTCTAATAGCACCCTGTCAATTTCCTTTTCAAAGATTTTTAGCTCTAAAGGTTTTGAAATAACGATAGCAATGATCAA
>JBFFLO010000254.1:0-4691 GCA_041554895.1 Lutimonas sp.
GAGATCCTCGATACTGTTGTATTGAAATGTTTTTGGCACCGCTAAAGAAACACGGCATTTTGAAAACGAAAGCCTTTCCAATATCTCAATGCTTCCTTCATCTTTTTCAACCAGCAGGTTTTCACCTATGATGGCGATATCTACTACTCCATCTATCAAGTATTGCGGGATATCGCTATTTCTTAAATAAAGGATCTCCATTGGAAAATTCGATACGGTAGACCTTAACTGATCAAGTCCATTACTGATCGAAATACCGCATTCTTTGAGGATCTTAAGGGAATCATCGTTAAGTCTTCCCGATTTTTGAATTGCTATTTTTAATCTTTCCATTTTTATTTTTTATGTTCAAGCATCAAAATAGGTCATGAAAAAACCCGCCTGAATGCTCAAACGGGTTCAAATATTTTGACTTTCATCACAACATCATCAGCTCGCTTGACTGCAAGTATGGAAATGGTGGTGATGTAAAGCTATTGTTCTCATTTAACTAAAATATCTGACAAATGTAAACATATATTTTAAAAATTGCATAACGATTGTAAAAATAATTTAACGGTGCCTTTCATCGGCATACTTGAATCCATCGTCCCACCACTGTCTCATTTTCTCCTTGCGAAAAACCAATGTATTGGTTGTTAGGACTGCAGGGGTATAGTATAAATTCAGCTTGACATGCTGATGCCGGGCTTCGAGTTTCCCTATGGATATATTATATTTTTCAATATGGATCTGCATATAATTGAAAAGGTTCGTAATCAAACTAAAAGGATTTCTGGAAGGCATTCTATTGAGCTGTGTCCCTTCTGTCTCCAAAATAATTGCATCTATTTCAGTGGCTCCCTGTTGAATGGCTTCCTGTATCGGAACCATGTTAGCAAAACCTCCGTCAGCGTATTCATAACTGTCCTTGATAAGCAAACTCATAAAGGGAACAAAATTACTCGAGGCCCATATAAAATCCCTGAAATCATCAAATGAGTGCTCGTCCAGTCCTTTAAACTCCACTTGATTCAGGGTTAAATTTGAAACCGTAACCAGTAACCTCTTATGAGAATCCTTGACGGCCTGGAGATATTGATCTGTAACAGTTCTATCGATCATTTCTTTAAGGTGGTAACTTTCTCCAAAAGTCTTACTTCCCCTTAAAATATTTTTTAGCGTATTAAAGTGGTTAATCCCGACCGTAACATGTCCTTTATATGTTTTAATTTTAAAGGGACAACTACTGAATATGGTATGCTGATCTACGTTAGAATATATGTCTCGCAACTCCTCCACCTTTCCCAAGGCCAAATGGGTCAGCATTAAGCTGCCGGTAGAAGTTCCCAGGAACAGCTCGTATTCATTTTTCTTTTCCTCAATTAAATACTGGGCTATACCCCCCGCATAGGCGCCCTTACTTCCACCTCCCGAGATGACCAATGCTTTCATTTATTTTGTTTATGTATCGTCGGATAAATATAAAAAAATTACTTTTGAAAAAATTTTAGCCGAAATCATGTTCAATTTGAAGAAACTACTTTTTTTTTCTTATCTATTTAGTGTCTCATTAATAGCTCAGAGGGAGGGAAGTATATCGTTTCAGTCAATATTCAAGCTGCCAGGCATCAGTATCAGGGCCATAGAAGTAACCGGGCCAAATACAGTTTGGTTTGCGGGTTCCAAAGGCCGATATGGCCGTATCATCAATGACAAACTTGAAATTGACTCAATTGGCCATCAAAACAGGTTTCCTGAATTCAGGTCAATAGCTTATAGTGGTGAATTTGTTTTTCTCCTGAGCATTGAGAGCCCTGCATTGCTGTATAAAATAGATCCTGAAAAGCCATTAGGCCAGTATGACCTGGTGTACCAGGACAATGATCCTAAAATATTTTTCGATTCACTTGCCTTTTTTGATAAAGAAAATGGGGTCGCCATGGGTGATCCTGCTCAAAATTGTTTGTCTGTTATTCGTACAAAAGATGGTGGCAATACTTGGGACAAAATATCTTGCAATGAATTGCCGGAAGTAGCTGCCGGAGAGGCGGCATTTGCCGCCAGCAACTCCAATATTGCCATATATAAAAATAACATCTGGATGGTCACAGGAGGCGCCAAAGCCAGGGTTTTCAAAAGTGAGGATTATGGGCGCTCATGGAAAGTGAGTGAAACTCCCATAGCTCAGGGGGGAAAAATGACGGGAATATTTAGCATCGATTTCTATGATCACAGCAATGGTATGATTATGGGTGGTGATTGGGAAGATAAAAAAAATGGCATAGCCAGTAAAGCGGTCAGCGATGATGGTGGTTTGACATGGAACCTTGTCGCTCCAAACGGTTTACCGGGATATATTAGCTGCGTCCAATATGTTCCGGGAGAAATCTCCAAGAAAATCCTGGCTGTTTCCACAGAAGGCATATTCTGTTCAAAGGATGCCGGGGCGAGCTGGAAAAAGATAGAAGAAAAGGGGTTTTACAGCCTTAGGTTTATAGATAAACAGACGGCCTGGGTAGCTGCTTTTGAAGAAATTGCAAAGATCAAATTACTTAACTTATGAAGTATCTTATTGCCACATTTTGTGTAACACTTTTGTTGATGTCATGTCAAAACAGCCAATTCGAAAAAGAATTTGAATGTGAAACACCTACGCGTTATACACAGACGAAAACCTATAAAGATGTTTTGAATCATTTTGAAATTGATGTTCCAAAAAATTGGAAATCAGAGTTGTACTATGATGAATATCAATCTGCCCTCTACACGGCCGATACGACAAAAGCACTACGGCAAACCTTTATTTTAGACATTGCCTGGCATCAGGGAGAACTGGTTTTGAATAAAGATTTCGAGGTTCGTGTAGCTCAAAACGCTACCCGGAATTTAAAACTTATTCCTGTAAAATCAGGTTTTGGAGAGTATCTTGGTCATCCGGCCTATTACCATATTGCTACGGGTAAAAGTGAAGATCTTAGTTGGCATTATCTGGAAGTTTATGTGCAACATAAAGTGGATGAATACTATACGTTTACCTCAAAAATCTATGGCAGCGAATTTGTAAACGAAAGGATTTGTGCTTCTTTCAGTGTCTTTAATCAAATCTCGTTTTTGGAGTAAAATAAAATATTTTCTTTTTCGTTACATAAGGTGATAAGAACTTTCTTCCCGTGTTCTGCTCAACTAATTATTATAATACAACGCTATGAAAAAGAAAATTAGTATTGTAATTAGTTTGGCCTTTTTGTTGTTTGCATTGAACTCATGTGAACAGGAAGATCAAATTAGTTCCTTAAAGTCGGATGAACATTCAATCTCAGTCGACAAAAACGCAACCTTACCACTACAAACAATATCCGTCTCAGAGGAGGATGTCCAAGCAGAAAGTTGCGGAGATCCAATGCAAGTCATCCTTTATGCCGGTCAGCATATTGAAGTTGGTACAATCACTATTACCAACAGCGAAACAAAACTTTTTGTTACTTATGATGTCACCGGTTCAAACTGGTGGCTTTCCGAAACCCACTTGTTTGCAGGAAACCTTAACCAAGCGCCCTTTACAAACAGTGGAAATCCTCAGATAGGTAAATTTCCTTATCATGGTTCAGATGAACTCACACAGCGTTATACCCACTGGGTTTCCCGTGATCATATAGATGAACCGATCTCTATCATTGCACACGCAGTGGTGGTCAAGAAAGAAAACGGACAAACAACTGCAACTGAAACTGCATTTGGTGAGGGGGCAACAGAATTTTCCGGAAATCGTTGGGGTTGGATCATAGATTATAAGCTTCAGGATTGCCGTGATGATGACGGAGAGAAAGAAGCTGATCAGGAGATAGGTCAAGGTGAAGACCCCAACAATGGTGGTAACTTGGACCAAAATGACAATAGCGGCTGTATGGATGCCTATGCCTATTCGAGCCCTGTGAATTCCACCTGCTTATTGAATGATTTTGACCAGTGGGGATGGACCAACAGGGTAATTCCAAACGATAAGCACCATGATCATGCCGGTGTAACCTATACCTACCCTCTATATGCCAGTGCTTTTGAATGCGCCACAGATAACAGTATTTTAATTGGAGAGGTCAAGATAACTGTTTCAGGGGGAGACAGCAAGCTGTACGGCAGCGTTTCGGTCACTCTGGGTAAACAAGAACTGAGCATAACAGAGCTTCACATCTATACAGGGGAAACGATGTACCCTTTAGATGATAAGGGAAATACAAGCATTGCATTTGATGCATTCGACGTGAGCCTAAATAGCATGAACGAAAAAACATATACCGTTAATTGGCTTGACTGGTTCGATGACACAAATTTTATCGTGCACGTAAAAGTATGCCCGGAAGAAATTTTACAGTAAAATATAGGTAACACCGCAAAAAAGATCGTTGTAATAACGATCTTTTTTTTTATCATTCTGGTTTAGAATAATTATTTTTGATCAAATTTTAGAAGATGCAACACATAATCGATAGATTCCTAAAGTATGTAAGTTTTGATTCTCAGTCGGATGCAAACAGTTCTTCAACACCAAGCACTGAAAAACAGTGGGACATCGCTCGTTATATTGCGGATGAGTTGAAACGCATTGGAATGCAAGACATAAGCCTGGATGAAAATGCCTATATCATGGCTTCACTGCCTTCAAATGTCGATCATAAAGTACCTACCATTGGCTTTATTTCACATTTTGACAC
>JBFFLO010000255.1:0-4683 GCA_041554895.1 Lutimonas sp.
GTTGGATTTACTCATGACATAGTTAAAATCAAGATCAGAAATAACTGACTTTAGTTCATCCTCGAGTCTTGTATCTTTCTCAGGAGGCCGCATGCCCCATTCCTGATTGGTCTTATGATTTGAAGTAGTTTCCCAACGTCTGGGTTCTCGCATGGCAAAGCGCAGCGCTGTCATCCAGGCAATATGTCGATTCGTTAGTGCTTTAATCTCTTGCTGCAGCGTCGCTTCTTTTACAGGTTCCTGGGCATATTCATTGTTTACCATATCCTGAACAAATACCCCGAAGGTCCTGGAGGTATTTACAATTCCTCCCCAAATTTTCCTGGCTTCCCAAATACGTCCATAAGCGGCATTATTCTGAAAACCAATGACAAAGGCCACTGCTGTACCAATTAATGCCAGGGGTGTCCATGGGATTTTTAACCATGATAAATCAAAAAAATAATAGAGAGATACCCATAAAACGATAATGATTAAAAATAAGAACGTCTCAAAACGTGTCCACCATGCCATTTCAAAAGTGGTGTAATTCTTCTTAATATGCATAACCTGATTTTTCTTAAAAATTATTCTTTTTTGAATCTAACCCTACATCCCTCGATAAATAGTTTTGGGCCAAGGTAGTTACTTGGCTCACTTAAGTGATTATCAAAGCATCTTCATTTTTAACAAATATAACGTTATCTTTAATGTCATTCAAATGGTTCCTGCTGCAGAAAATAACTGACAATAGACGGGTGTCAAATCATGATTTGATCGATAAGCTGTAAGTTAAACCCTGTTCAATTTATATACCCTTAAACTTTCTATGATAACGGAAAAAATAATCATGGCCCCACCAATGATCGTCGTTGCTTTCGGGTACTCCTGTAAGAAGATCATTCCGATGATAATACCATACACAGGCTGTATGCAGCTCATAATACTGGCGGTAACGGTAGAAAAATGTTTTAGGCTATGAAGGAACAGCGTATGCCCAATGGCAGTTGTCAACAAAGCCAGTAAAACGGTTGCGGGTAAATACTCGATAACACTCGAAGTATCCAGAAAAAAGGCAAATGGGCTTAAAACGATCGTGATAACCAACAACTGATAGGCCATTAGCAAAGAACCGTCATAATAATTGATCTTGGTTTTCATAATAATGTTCCTGACCGCATAGCAAAGTGCTGAAAACAAACCAAATCCCACAGATTTGAAATCATCGTTTTTGATATCAAAATCGGGCACCAGGAAATAAATACCAACCAAAACCAATACACTCAATATCAAGTGGATTTTTAAAATTCTGGTTTTAAGAAATAAAGGTTCTAAAATAGCTGTTATGGCCGGATACGTGAAAAGGGACAACATCCCAATGGCTACATTTGACAGCCTCAAGGAATAAAAATAAGTAATCCAATGGAGCCCCAATAAGAGTCCCCCAAGCAAAACAGTCTTTCGGTCGCGCCCTTCAACAAAAAAGCTGATCTTCTTCCATTTACAAAAAAGATATAAGATAAGGCCTCCCAATAAGGATCTTAAGCCTATCGTGATGGGTATTGGCAAGTCGATGTATCTTCCCAAAGCACCGGAGGTACTAATAAAAAGGATAGCAAGGTTGAGCTCTATAAAATTAATGGTCTGTATCCTTTTTGTCATAAATAGTTACATCTAACCTGTTATTATCATAGCAGTTTTCAATTCGTCTTTGTTCGCTCTTTTGGTTCAAAAGACCACCAATCTAAAATTATCGTCGCTTTTTAGACAATCAAAGGTAGTATCTTTTTTACGATTCCTCGGTTTGCCTCTTTTTAAACGCTTACTTGTTGAAATAGCTAAAAAATGAATCATGCCCAATTTTCAGCATTTTCAATTAATCCATAACTGGACAATAGTAACAATGCCGATGATGAGAATAAAAAATAAAGACAACCTGCGGAATTTTGATTGGGGTATAAAAACCAGTATTTTTTTCCCAATAAAAGAACCCAGCAAGCCGATGATCAATAAAAAAGGGACATATTTTAAATCATGTTTATGGATATAGCCATTATTGTAATACACAAATGTTCTTGAAAAATCAATCATAAAATCTATAAAAGCAGAAGTTGCAATAAACACACTTTTTTCAAGGTTAAAAGCCGCCATTGTTAATCCCCTGGCAGCGCCTCCTGTTCCTAATAAACCTGCTGAAAATCCTGAAAATGCCCCTCCAACTACTGCATTTTGCTTATTAGGAGAAATCCTGACTTCACTTTTGATCAAAAAGAACAGGCTAAATCCCAATAAAAAAATACCCAACATGATTTCTAAAAAGGAACTATCTATATATTTGCTAAGTAAACTACCTACAATTACAAAAAACACTGCGGGCAAGCCAATGTTTAGCAATAGCTTTTTATCCAGGCCTTTTTTAAACAAGAAGATTTTACTCAAATTACTCGATAAATGAAAAATCGCAGTGAGCCCAAGTACAGAGTGAAAATCAAAATAAAAATTACCCAAAGGAACAAAAAAAACCGAGGAACCGAAGCCACCAACGGTCCCTATTATTTCGGCTATCAGCGCTAATACCAGGAAAATAACATTGACGTCATTCATACTTATTTCCTTTTAAAAAGAAACTAGGTAACTTGAAAAATCGGCTCACCCACTTTTTCCTCTGCTATGGAGTACTTATCTCATGCCTTTGTTTCTCAAGCCATACTTCTGATCGTTCGTAACCGTTAATGTTAAATTAAAAAAAGAAGGCAAATTCATCTATTACTTTTTGCTTCTTGCTTTGTGCTTTTCTTTATTCTTAACAAATATCAATTTATGCCTGCTTTTAGGGTTATCTCTCTGTTCCAAATCAAATTCGCCGATTGATTTGATCAAGGGCGTCAATTTTTCAAAACCATAATTTCTTGAATCAAAATTAGGTTGTTTTTTTTGCAGCAAACTACCCACATCGCCGAGAAATGCCCATCCATCTTCATCTGACAAATCAGAAATGGTCGTAGATATCAACTTAATTACTTTAGGGGTAATTTTATCAATACTCTCCTTGGTTTTACCTTTTTGGTCAGTGCCTTCCTTTTTCTCAGATTGGTTTCTAATGATTTCTACATAGATAAACTTATCGCAAGCCACTATAAAAGGAGTGGGGGTTTTTCTTTCTCCTATCCCTATGACCTGCATCCCTGCTTCCCTTAATCGGGTAGCCAATTTGGTAAAATCACTGTCGCTTGACACCAAACAAAAGCCATTTACCTTTTCAGAATAAAGAATATCCATGGCATCGATGATCATGGCCGAATCGGTAGCGTTTTTACCGGTGGTATAGGCATATTGCTGAATAGGCGTGATAGCATTTTGGAGCAAAAGGTTCTTCCACTTTGATAAATGTGGTTTTGTCCAGTCCCCGTAAATTCTTTTGATGGTCGGGTTTCCATACTTTGCAATTTCTTCCATCATCTCTTTTACATGAGCTGATGGTATATTGTCTCCGTCTATAAGTACGGCTAAGTTTGAATTCATTTTAAGATATATTGTGCTTCGAGCTGTTGTGAAGCGGATTATTGTTGTTTTATTTGTTTAGTTTTCAGGATGCACCTGGCTCATCTAAGTCAACGTTTTGGGACCGTCACTTTTTAGGAAAGAAAATGAATTCTTTAGCCTGATCCCGTAAATTCCTCAAATTTAGCACAAAAGAAGCACTATTTAATAATACAGCCTAAAAATCTATGGAACAGTTCGAGTTATTTTTTACCATCTTTTTTTGATGCCCGATACATCATAAAAAGCCTTACGCCTAACCTTGCAAATAGAATAATTGCAATCACCATTACCAAACCCATTCCATCTTCCATTATCTAAAATCTATTTTAAGGCTTCCAAACCAATTTGTATATGTGTTATAAAGAAACGACTCAACAATTCCAAGTAAAAACCCTGCAATGGCAAAAATGACTGGCATTCCAATCAGGGCACCGAAGGCAAGGATAGTGCCAAAGCTCAAACCCTGGGTAGACATCATTTCGGGCGACAAAATACCTAAAGATACCAAAGCGTCTATAAGAAGTCCTCCAAAAGAGTACAATATCCCACATAAAATACCGATCAGGCCCATTAGTATTGACTGGAATAAAGCAAATTGGAATATCTTGATTCTTTTTAGATGTTTCATTTTTTATTAATTCTTTAAAAGAATATAAGCATTTAATGAGGTTGCAATTAACAACCAAAGAAAATAGGGCATGATCAGCAAAGAGTACATTTTTAAATCAGACCAGTAAGCAATCAGGAGATAACCAACAAGCAAGGTCAGCAAACTAATGATGATCAAGGCAAGAGAAACCTGATGAAAATAGAAGAATGCAGGATTCCATGCAATATTCAGGGCCCACTGTACAGCAAATAGAATAACCAAAAGTTTTACATCAGAAACCTTGGTCCATGCATACGACATATACACTGCAAAGCAGATCATGATCGTTGTCCAGGCAAATCCAAAAACCCAACCCGGCGGCGACCAGGGCGCTTTATTCAAGTCATTGTACCACTCAGACGGCACGCCTTTACCCGTAAAGAAACCACCAATGCCAAGGGCGCCAAAATTAAGCACCAAAAAAATTATTATCCTATAGACCATCTTATTTTTGTAAATCAAGGTAAAGCTGCTCCACCTTGTCTCTCGCCCAAGGTGTTCTTCTTAAAAAC
>JBFFLO010000256.1:0-4672 GCA_041554895.1 Lutimonas sp.
CAATTCCCTGGTAAATCGAGTTTTTTCCCAATATCAGCAATGATGCCATTTTTGATCAAAATGTCCATATTTTGCTTGTGGAATTTTGAATTGCTGTCGATGATCTTGGCAGATCTTAGAAGTATATTCATTTATTTCTTGTTTTGATGCGAATCATCTAAAATAATTAGTTCTTCAAAAATTTTTGAAGCAGGATTTCCAAGATTAAAAAAACCAAAGCAAAAATAATAAATAATTGCCATAAATCTTTATTATTATTTCGGTCATTTCCTTCTTTTAGGGCCTTGTCCAATGAGTCATAAAGATGTATGTTTTTATAGGCATCGGTCAAAGGCTTAAGGTCATTAAAGTTTAAATCACTCTCTATACGGTCATGGTTAAAAGCAAGTCTTTGCAAGAATTCCCCATTCGATTGCAATTCATAAATACCCTGATTCAGGGGGTATTCCTCCGTGGTGATCTTTGTCACTTCACTTGATTTTGTTTGCAGGGGAATAAATTCAGTATCATTTTGGATAATTTTCACAGGGGAATCACTAGGGTCTTCTGTATCGATTTTAATCACATTTTGTTGTCCAATAGTAAGGTAAATGGCATGATCATTTTTGTTTTGAACGGAAAAATTATAAAAAAGAGGCACGATTAAGGGAGAGGTGATAAATTTATTCCCCTGGCCCGATAAGGGAGCAGCTATCCAGTAAACTTTATGGTCAAAATACTTGATTTCTGACACGAAATCAGTAAGATCATCAAATTGTAAGAGGGTGGAAGCATTCTTGAAATCACCGATATAACCTTCTGATAAAACCGGGTACTGAAAATTGTCTATTTCTTTTTCAAAAACCTGATCGAAAAAAGGGTGGTCATATTTGATGCCTGTTACACTTTTATCTTCCTCGAATCTTCCTTGAATCTTCCCGGCCTGTAATGATTCCAACAGCTCATTATAAGTTGCCAAGTCAATGTCGGCAGAAGGAATGATCACAAGGTTGCCTTTTTGTTGCACAAATGCCTGCAGGCTTTGGCTTAAGGGTTTTGGTATCCTGGCCAGCTCGCTGATGACAATTAGATCCTGGCCAGGGATCATGCTTTGGTCTAATGCATCATAGCTTCTTGCTGTCAGGTTGAACTCATTTTTTGTATAGATCCTTTCCAGAAATTCCTGGCCTGTACCGATGATAAGCACATTCCTTTTTTTTCTTTGGGGAATACAGAAATAGAGTTCATTGTCAAAATTTAAGCGATGATCTGTCAAAGACACCTTTCCGTAATCAGATATACTTGCAGGTATTAAAAATTCAACTTCCTTTTTTGAACCGGGCATCATGCTTACGGTGGTTTTTCCGTAAAGGTCTTCATTAATAAACAGGGAAACGCTAAGATCATTTCCAGTCATTTTCCAACTGCTTAGGCCTGCTTTCAAGGTAACTTGATCCCTGTCTTTTTTGGCTATCCAAACCGTGTCAATAGAGATGTTCTCAGTTTTTTTATTTGAAATATTGACAATGTTATAATCGTTGACACGACTTATTAAATTAGAATCAATTTCTCCATTAATATTTTGAAAATCAGATATTAAATAAACATCAAGTAATGTTTTAGTTTCATTTTTTTGAAAACCATTAATTTGTAAAAGGACCTGATTGATATCTTTTTTCAAGGGATGAAAATCAAGTGAGATCAGCTCATTGTTAAGGCTTTTAGGATCAAGGTTAGGAAGAAATTGATGGTTGTTTATCAGGCTGATTTCCTGATCTGCTTCAGCCAATTTTGACAACAGTATATTTTTATTCGTCTGTAACTGATCAATACCCGATGCTCCCATTGCTTGCAGGCTCATCGAGTTATCGAGATAAATGATTGTTTTCCTTTGCTGAAGGCCTTCGTTTTTATTGATAAAAGGCTGGGAAAAGGCGATGATTAGTGCCGCCAGGGCCAGCATCCGTGACAAGAGGATGAGCCATTTCTTAAGCCTGGAGCTTTTTCTGGATTCAAGTTCTATTTTTTTTAAAAACCTGACATTTGTAAATGCTTCTTTTTTAAATCTTTGAAGCCGGAATAAATGAATAAAAAGGGGAATAAGGAGCAGAAAAAGAAAAAATAGAATCTCTGGATATTTAAATTGCATTATTCCGAATTACGTTTTTCAAAAGTAGCAATTTATTTTTCAACTTTAAAAGTTAAAAACGGTAAATGATATCTAAAGCGGCATACATGAATTCAATTCAATTGAGATGCTTTATAATTCAGTTTTAATTCCTTCACTGTCAATTTTATACCTTTCATATTTATTCCTGTGCCTAACCAGGAACAATAATTGAGTTGCCGCGTCATTAAGATCGGTGGTCAGCAATTTACCGTCATATTTCTCAGTAATTGTTTCAAGGGTAGTATGTGCCACCACGTGTATTTTCGATCCATGCTTATCAAGCATGGAATTTAACTGTGGCCCAAGGGTATCAGATTTTACATAGCCCCTGAACCAGTAAGGCCCCTGGCTGTAATAGAAAAAATACCTCATTTCCAACCAGTGGTTTGAATCGTATTTCGTACTATCGGGTGATTCTTTCATCATGTCGAGGTACATAGGTTCCTGCATATAATAATAGGCCTTGTTATTGAATTCCTCCAATGATATCGGGCCTATATCGAGTATGCCACCATGGGCAAAAACGATCTTATCAATTTTAAGTAACGAGACCTTGCTTCTGAGCCAGGAGCCCAGATATGTATCAAGGGGATGAAATAAGGCATCGTAACTAAGGCCATGCGCCACCGCTATATTGCGCTCCTTCCGGCTGACATACCTCAGGTCTTTGGTCATGGTCATGATTTCGTGATTACCCAGAACCAAATGAACTTTTCCCCCTGCCAATGCAGCTTTCCCTTCTAAGTCATGAATGAACCAAAGTACTTTGGTCACATCATCTCCTCTGTCAAAGACGTCTCCTAAAAAAACAACATGCGACCCGCCGGCTATCCAGTTCAAATCCTTATCTATAATATGTGCCTTTAACAAGAGGTTGGTCACCTGATCATACCTGCCATGAACATCACCAACAACATAGAGGGAGTCAACTTTTTTATAGGAAGTCTTTTCTTGTTCGAATTCCTCTCTAATGCTGACCTCGTGCATCAGCTCGTTTTTACCTCCGAACCTCAATGTAAAGGGGCCTTTAATCCCCTTTTTAAGGTCGACACTGTGTGTTTTAGACAAAGGGGTTTCCCCGGTGGCGATGATCTTTTTGGATTGATTTAAGACTTCATACACTCCAATATCTTCTGACCGTGTTATCCAACGAAAATTAAAATGGCCTGTTTTTCCAACGTATAACCCGTAAGTTCCCTCATATTTGAAATCATTTTCTTGATCCATTTGATTCTTGTCAGAATTTCCAAGGAAACTTGTAAACATAAAGGCTATAACCAATACTGCTGTCGCAAATACCGTTTGTTCTATCGTTTTTTTAGTCATATTCATACGCGTGTTTGTGGTCTACCTTGCAAGCCCTGACTATTTTTTTGTCGACATATTTGTCTGAGTCCAAATTTTCAAAAAAGCTATCCAGGTATTTATTCATGCTGCTCTCACTTTTTCCGTTTAGGGAACTGAGACTGCTTATTTCATTGCGCAAATCATCCTCAATATCCTTGTAAAAATTTATGGTTTCCTGGTATCCGTCCCGTCTGCAAAACCCTCGAAATAACCTTGTTCTTACGTCGGGCAGGTTAAGCTCTTCAGGCGGAAGCGCATACGGGGTATTTACCAGGCCAGAATAATCAAAATCGTAAGGAACGGCTACCGGCAAAGCTCCCTTGTCCCCAATCATAAGTTTCATATTATGTCTTTCTGTAATGGACCAATCTAAATTCCCTATTAAATACTCGAAGAATATAAGCTTATCAAGATTTTCTTTATTCAATGTTTCCTGATTTCTGATTTTACCCTTGAAAACCGTCATATCATTTCTTTTGGCTACATCATTGATTGATTCAATTAAAAATCCAAAATGGATATTTTCCTGATTTGGTTTGTTTTCATCAATATAGCTAATCCGGCAAAGCCTTACATTGAAACTATAAGGACTGATATGCTGGTACATTTTATAGACGAGGTATTCTCTTTTTACATACTCTTCAAACATCCTGTCATTTTGACAATGAGCAACTAATTTCATTTTTTTCTGGCCCTTAAAAATTGAATTTTCAGTATCTTTCTTGTTAAAGCGAAGCTGCAGGGGAGGGAAAGTGCAAATTTGCTTCATGGCCCTTGTTTTGCCTCTTACCTTGATCTTTATGCTGTGTTCAAATGCAGTTCCATCGGCTGCAGCATAAGATAATTTTGACTCATATTCTTGCCGTTCATTTCTGTTATTGATAATATCTTTTAAAGGCATGGTAATAGTCAATTCGAGAATCGAATCAGATCTAAATAGTTTTTTAGGTTTCTGGCCGTAGAGGGAACATGTTGAAATAAATAACAGGAAGAATATATAAAATGCTTTCATCGATATGCTTTTTTTTAATTTTTATATCCTTAACCTTGAAATTAATCAAAGCAAGAGGGGGCGGGGCAATTTTTTTAATAAATCCTTAAAAATCTATTATCACTAAAGGAACCAAATACAAACCAGGATTCGTAGATAACCTGAATAGGGATAAAAAACTAAGG
>JBFFLO010000257.1:0-4654 GCA_041554895.1 Lutimonas sp.
AAAAAAAGACGCCAAGTTCACTTGAGCGTCTTTTTTTGTGAGAAGATGTAAAATTGCTGTCAAGCAATTTGCAGCTTCTATTTGCATGACTGAAGTAATTAGGGACCAACGAAGTTAATCCCTCATCTCTATAATTGAATCCATATTTTTCAATCACATCAAAAGCGAGCCATAAAAATAGCTCGCTTTTTTTACCTTGCCGCTAAGACATAACTAATAATGTCAAATAGCATCCCCAATTTAATCCGAACAAATAAAATTCTATTGTGTATCTTTCCTCGATGTTCTAATAACTATCTCTAATGGCCATTATCTGGTACTTATCATCTGTTGAGTTTTCGAATAAAACCCTGGTATCCGGGGTGCTGTTGAAAAAAAGGCCGCGTATTTCTTCTCCCGGGAATTCTCTCTTTAGAAATGCGCAGATGATCATCAATTCCTATTTTAATACTGCCTACTCCAAAAGGAATATTATTGTCAAATTAAAAGACCAGAGTATCAATATACAAACTGACAGCCAGGGAAGTTTTCAACTGGAATTTGATTTTTGTTCCGATCAGGAAGTAAAAATATTTGAGCAAGAAAGTCCCAAACCTTTGGAAATCATTCAAAACTATCCTGTAAAATTTAAAAAACCTGAAAGCTCTGTTTCTATCATATCAGACATTGATGACTCCATCATGGTTTCCTATACCAAAACAAAAATCAAACGGATTTTAACAACGTTATTTAAGCCATCACATAAAAGAAAAGTTATCCCTTTTACACAGGAACTCTATAAGGTTTACAAAGATCGCAAGCCTCGATTTTTCTATGTTTCAAAAAGTGAAACCAATTTAATGCCAACGATTTCAAATTTTATCAAATACAATGACCTTCCCTTAGGCAATTTATTTTTGACTCCTTATTTAAGCTTTTGGCAATTAATAAGCTCCGCCAAGGATAAATCCTTTAAGTTTAAGATCATAAGCAGTATTATCGAAAATTCACCAAAACAGGATTTTGTTTTGATAGGAGACGATTCTCAACATGATATCGAAATTTATACAAAAATAGTGCATCAATACAGGTCCAGTATTCAACGTGTTTATATAAGACAAACCCAGAATAAATTGAGTAGAAAAAAAATTCAAACCTTGAAATCATTGAAAGAAACTGGGATTGATACCTATTATTTTAAGCCTGAAGAAATCTTTTCCACAACCCATAAAACAAATTAATCATGAAACTATTATTCATTGTAAATCCTATTTCGGGAGGTGTCGATAAAGAACCTTTTTTAAAAGAGGCAGAAACTTTATGTAAAAATTACGGATTAGAATATGTTATTTTCAAGACAACTGGGGTTAATGATCATGAAGAGGCTTTAAAAATTCTACAAGAATCAGAACCATCTAAAGTAATTTCCGTAGGTGGAGATGGAACCACTCTTTTTACCTCTATCCTCCTGTTAGGCACTGACTATCCTATGGGAATAATCCCATTCGGTTCAGCAAATGGAATGGCCACCGAGTTATTCGTAAACCCTACGCCAATAGAGGCTCTTAAAGATGTTATCATGTCTGATATGGTTGAAGGTTTAGACATTTTATTGATCAATAATGAGCACTACACCCTACATATCGGGGATGTTGGAATCAACGCCAGCATTGTTGATTCCTACGAAAAGGATGCAAACAGAGGAATGGCCACTTATGCGAAATATTTTATTGATGAACTACAAAAATTACATCCTTTTCCCATTAAGGTCGTAACCGATGAATCCACCGTTGAAACAAGTGTATTGATGTCTGCTATTTGTAACTCACGTAAATACGGGACCGGGATCCCATTGAATGTTGTTGGCAATCCCATGGATGGTAAATTTGAGATCGTATTAATAGAATCCATCAACCTTTCCTCGTTATTGAAGGCAGGACTTGCCGCTTTTGATGATAAATTTTTTGACAGTCAAACAAGTCAGGTGCTCATCACATCAAAGGCTGAACTTGTTTTTGACACCCCCAGATTACTTCAGCTTGATGGTGAGGTGATCGGAAAATTCAAAAACATTACCATAGAATTATTAGCGGGTGCCGTTAACCTTATTACTACAGGAAAAAACAAATATGTAAAAAAACATTGATCGCGGTCAATGTTTTTTATTGATTAACATCATAAAAACATAGTCCCATTGTATTAGCCATCATATGTTTCAGCTTCTTACGACCGGGCTTGGAGCAACAAGTTCAGCAATCTCAATGAAATAATTTTAGCAGCCATAAAAAAATTTCTATTAGAAATTTTCGTTGAATTCCAGTTTAGGCAATATGGTTGTTTTTTTCTTTTGGATGATTTGCATTTTCCGAATTATTTTATCAAGCATTCTTACCGTCTTTTCTATATAAGGCCCTTTATTCAGCATTATGCAGTCTGCCCGCTGAGCCATGGCCGCATCTGTAATTTCAGCTCTTGTAGGGGTTCCTTTTTTGGCCAAATTCTCCAAAACTTGTGTCGCCCAAATATCAGGTAAATGTGCTGCATCGCAAAGCTGTAATATTTCTTCCTGGATAATGGCAAAATTCTTCCAACCGGCCTCTATGGCCAAATCTCCCCTTGCAATCATAACGCCAATAGGATAATTTTCCATTGCTTTTAACAAAATACCGGGTAAATTCCTATAGGCTTCTTTCGTTTCAATTTTTAAAATGATCCCCAAATTGGCCTTTAAATTTTTTAACTCACCGAGTAATTCTTCTACATCTTGTTGGTTATTTACAAAAGAATAATTAACCGTATCTGCATACTTGGCTACAAATTTTAAGTCTTTTTTATCCTTTTGGGTCAATCCGCTTACCCCTAGATCACTATTTGGAAAATTTATGCCTTTATCGGCTTTCAATTTCCCTCCCTTTTTTTTGGCATTGGTAATCTTAATAATCAAATGATCCGAATGGCTTTCTTTTACAACCCCTTCAATTTTACCATCATTAAAATAAACCTGTTCTCCTGAATTTACATGGTCAAAAATCTCTGGTAAAGTACAAGAAATATGGGCCAATTCTTTTAGGTTACCTTCTTCATCATAAACTGCAGGCTCCCCTGGAATAGGCTTTTTATCTAACCTCAACAAATCATCTTCGAATAAAAAAATGACTTCTTCCAGTGGCAGCAATTCTTGAACAGAATGGATTTCAGAAGCTGATTTCTTTTCTAAAAACACATTGAACAGAGTTTCGGTAGTTACAAAAGCCGAATCACTGCATGATGCCAAACGACCTCTATCCTCTTTTTCATAGATCTTGATTTTGCACTTTTTATCGCGTGAATCTTTAAAAATTATGAAGGAACCCTTTTTCGTTTTACGAAGCCATTTTTTGTTTACTGGAATAACAACATCAACTTCTTTATCAACAGGAGGCTTAGTGCCATATGGTGCCAGCCAAATCCTGGCTGGCTCTATTACCTGCCCCAATGTGTTTCTTTTTGGTTTTATGTGAATGACTTTGGGCCCGGGTTTCATCTTGCCTGTTCTGAGCTTGGGGCCTCCCAGATCCATCATGATTTTACAGTGTTTTTCATTGGCTTTGATGTTATCAATTATTTGTTTCCAAATAATTTCATCATCATGCGCACAGTTTATTCTGGCACAGTCCATTCCCTGTTTTAAAAGCGATTTTGTAAATTGTTTATCAGTTGCGGCTTCTAAAGGCTGGGTAACCAAAATGGCGGTTTTTCTTTTATTTCTTATTTTTCCAAAAAGGGCCTTGTGATTTTTTTTCAGGATCTTTTTAACCTGCTTATTATTTATATACTTATGTTCTTCATCAAATATTTCATTATTCATCAAACTGTTAACCACCGTTCTGAAATTCAGCAGGCTATATAAAATATTGTTTTGAGATTCCAGAGCCATAGGCAATCCTATATCCTCAAGTTTATCCTGAAAAATATCCATATTAAATGACCGCAGCGCTAAATAGTGCACTAAATTTTTTGCGCTTTGAGCGTAATTTGGATGTACCTTATTTAGTTGGGTTTGGTAATTGTGCTCAAATTCAGATATTCTGTCAATTACTGAATCCAATGCAACAAGGATTTCTTGTAATTTATCTCTTTGAAAAAGCATTACAGTAATTTTATAATATAATAAAGTTACTGCCCTTTTTTTAAATTTGCTCAATTTTCCCATGATTATTTGCCTCGTCATAAGAACGTTTATAAACCTGGCTTAATTAGCCATAGAAGTGTAAAAATCATACCTGATCCTTGTTACATAAAAATCTTCAAGATTCATGCAATGAGCATACAATTGAAACTCTTTCCCCTTATAATGATATAAAAAGAGATGGACCGGGTGTCGCTATTGTGAACAAAGCAGATCCTCCCTGAAAAAATATCCATACCTACAAATCAAGAAGCGTGGTTCCTGACATCATGTAGCAACAGAACCAATGCCAAATCTTAAAAATAAATGAGTACTTTAAAGGTCTGTTCAAAACCAAATAAAAACCAACCACATGATCAAACTACATGGACTTTTCCTCTTATGTATGGGATTAACGCTATTCTCTTGCAAAAATGAACTTACCCAAGTTGATGCTATAGAAACTGATGCTCACCAGGAGCTGTGGGTTGATCAAACAGAAGTGTATCTTCCGGTTACTCAGCAATG
>JBFFLO010000258.1:0-4639 GCA_041554895.1 Lutimonas sp.
ATCTCCCCTCAATTTTACTATTTTTTTCAAAGACCTGAGCCGATGGAGGGACTCGAACCCACGACCTGCTGATTACAAATCAGCTGCTCTAGCCAGCTGAGCTACATCGGCTTTTTCACCAGAAATTTTCCAAAAAAAACAAATCACAATTGAATTGTTTTTATCAGAATTCCGCATAAAAAAACAAACCGCTTTTTCTAACGGTTTGCAAATGTAAAAAGTTTTATCAGTTCTACAAAACTTTTTGAGTATATTTTTTAAATAATTTAGGCCCTTAATTTTTCTTTGCGTTTAACCAATTGTCTTTTAACAGAATCGGCAGTCAGACTTACAGCCTCCTCAAAAGTTTTGGACTGCTTTTTGGCTACGATTTCAATACCTGGAAGGTTTATTTTTATGTCTGCCAATTTATTTTCTTTATCACTTGTACTTTGCACCTTTAGATATACTTCTGCATCTATAATATGGTCATGAAATTTTTCAAGGTTATTAACTTTCTTTTCAATGTAATTGACTAAATCTTGGCTAATATTGAAATTAACCGACTGAACAGATATTTTCATAAGTTAATAGTTTTTATTGCTCCTTGGATGAGCACGGTTATACATTACTTTCAAATCCTTCAAATTACTGTGTGTATACACTTGAGTCGAAGCCAAACTGGAATGTCCAAGTAATTCCTTTACAGAATTCAAATCAGCGCCTTCGCTTAATAGGTGCGTCGCAAAGGAATGCCTTACAATATGAGGGCTCTTTTTGACCTTTACTGACACCATACCAAAATAGTCATTTATAATTCTATATACTAACGTAGGGTAAATATTATCTCCTTTTTTCGTCACAAAAAACGAATCACAGCTGGTTTCAATATCTTTCCTCAGCAATTTGTATTTTTTTATTGTTTCCGTTACTGAATTTAATAACGGGAGCTGCCTCTCTTTATTTCGTTTTCCCAATACTTTAACAACACTTTGTGAAAGGTCTATGGAAGCATCCTTTAAACCGATCAATTCAGCTCTTCGCATTCCTGTTGTATACAACAACTCAATGATCAGTTTATCCCTTACCAACTCAAAGCCATCCGCCTGATCAAAAAAATCAAGAACCTCGTTCATCTCTTTCTCCGAAAATGGCACATTGACTCTTTTTTCGACTTTCAGGGATTTGTGCTTTCTTAGCGGATGCTCCTCCAGTTGCTTTGATTTGAGCAAATAATTAAAATACGATCTCAAAGAACTGATTTTTCTGTTGATCGATCTATTCGAAATCTTATGCTCCACCAACTCCACGATCCAGCTTCTTATAATCGTATATGACACATTGGAGATCTCTGATATTTGAAATTCTTTTTTACAGAACTGTTCAAATGAAATCAGGTCATTTCTATAAGCCGTAATTGTGTATGGTGAATATTTCTTTTCGCAATCTAAATAGGTTATAAAATGAGATATACTCAAAATCGATCTTCAGTTATCAATAATTAATTCAGTTGCCTAAGCTCTACCGAACCTATGTCGCTAATGTCAAAAATACAAAAAATACCTCATTAACTTACATATTTAACATAAAAAAAGTCCCGCGATTGCGAGACTTTTAATTTATTGTAAAAAGGCATTAACCTTTCTCTTCTGTAGTTCGGATTGATTGAACATACTGGGCTTTTTGAATTTGCTTACGTCTTACAACTGAAGGTTTAGTAAACTCCTTTCTTTCACGCAACGTTCTCATTGTCTTCGTTCTATCAAATTTCCTCTTAAAACGTTTTAACGCTCTGTCTATATTTTCACCATCCTTAACCGGAATAATCAACATAGTTGGGCACCTCCTTTCATCTGTACTTTAAATTTATTTTTAGGGCTGCAAATATACAAAGAATTAGTTTCAAAAAAATGTATTATATTTATTTTTTATTCGACCCCCCTCATGAATCAAAAGTTTAAGTATTTTTTTATTGGATTTGCAGGCCTATTATTTGTTATGGTAGGCTTTTATTTTTGGGCATCTTCTCCTAACATTAGCGCTAATGATTACAATAATTACAGCCAATACGATTACCCAAGCAGTATATCGAATGATTCTGTTTACAGCATTATAACCTACAATATTGGTTATCTGAGCGGAATGACCAATAACCTTCCTGTTCAGCGGCCAAAATCACTTTTTGATCAAAATTTGAATAAAGTCATTTATGAGCTGAAAAAAACAAATGCTGATATTGTGGCCTTTCAGGAAATCGATTATGACTCAAAAAGGTCCCATTATGTGAACCAGCAGGATGAGCTGGGTAAACTGGGCTACACCTATTATGGACAAAATATCAATTGGGATAAAAAATATGTTCCCTTCCCTTATTATCCATTTTCCTTGCATTTCGGTAAAATCCTTTCAGGTCAATCCATATTGAGTAAATATCCTATTATAGAACAGGAAAGGATTGCGCTTCAAAGAAATACAGGAAATCCATTTTATTATGACAGTTTTTATATCGACAGGCTTGCTCAGGTATGTACCCTCAAAATAAAAGATAAAACACTGATAATTATAAATGTTCATTTAGAAGCATATGACAGGGAAACAAGAAAAAAGCAGATAAAACAGGTCAAGAACCTGTATATCAAATACTATAAAGATTTTCCAACCATAATGTTGGGTGATTTTAATAGTGACATTCATTTTGAAGACGCTGCAGTCAATCTCTTAATGGATCTTTCTGAAACGGGTTGCGCTGCCTTTGACGCTCCGATAACCCAAAATACTTTCAGTGCTGAATCACCTACCGAAAGACTTGATTATATTTTTTACAATAAACAATTTATCAGTGAAATTGAAGCGGAAATTTTAACACAGTTTGGTTTAGCTTCAGATCACCTACCTTTACTTATGAAATTCAAATTTAAAGACCAACTTTATGCAAGCATTAGACGACAACCGACCCCTTGACCCCAAAGAATGGGCACTTACAATTTTTATCTCTTCCCTGCCGCTTATAGGGATCATTATGCTACTTGTGTGGGCCTTTAGCGATGACGCTAATATTCATAAAAAGAACTGGGCCAAAGGAACACTGATACTTTGGATCATTGGCTTTATCATTGCCTTTGCATTCTTATTCTTTTTTGGAGGAATCGCGATCATGTCTCAGTTATTTAATTGATTTAATGTAAAAACCGAAGCAGGATCTGGTCCTGCCTCGGTTTTTTACGGGCATTGTCAATTATTCAACCGGGTCATATTGACCAAAGTTGTTACGGGTATAGAAGAAGCGAATTGAGCACTAAGTTGACTAGGAATCTTTTTTTCCAAACAGGCGTTTGAACCAGGATTTTCCTTTTCTCTTTTTGGCTTGTTTCTTAGCTTTTTTTGATGCCTTTTCAAAGGTCATGTTTTTATCCCCGAAGATATCATCAAAGAATTTCTCTATTTCAGAATCATCAATATGATCAACACATGCCAAGGCCTCAGCTTCACTGGCAGAAATAGTCAGGTCTTTTAAATACCGGCTTTTCAAAGTGCTGTTCTTTTGCGCTTGTTGCAGTGTTTTGGCTACAAGGGGAAGGGCGAGTGCGCTTCCTGAACCATCAGAACCTTTTCTAAAATGTACCACCGGATAGCTTGCTCCAACCCTGGTTGCCACAACCAGATCATCATTATAAGCCAAAAACCACGCATCACCATAATCCTGAGAGGTGCCAGTCTTCCCTGCAAAGGAAGATCTTACCCCATACACATTACTCATTGACCTACCTGTACCTTCCCTTACGGCCTTTTCAAGCATTGCAGTTAATAAGCCACTGGTAGATTCCTTCAAAACTGACTCTTTTAAAACCGCTTTCGGATGTTTATATAAACTGCGGCCATCTGAGGTTTTGATTTCTTTGATGAAAACAGGCTCAATTCTCTTGCCTGAATTTGCAAAAGCCGAGTAAGCGATGGCCATCTCATACAAGCTGGCTGTTGTAGTCCCCAAAGCCAGCGAGGGCGTATTGCTCAATTCCTGTGAGAAACCCAGAGCCTTCCATGTATCGGCCAACACGTCGAAATCCTGTTGAAAAAACAGATTTACTGTTGGAATGTTCATGGACCTGGATAAAGACGCCGCCATTGAATATTTCCCACCCAGGGAATGATCATAATTCTCAGGTTGCCAATTATCGAAATCATTTAAAACAAGCTGATCATTATCCAGATAATGACAAGGCATTGCTCCCTGCTCAAGGGCCGAGGCGTATAGAATTGGTTTAAAGGCCGATGCTGTTTGCCGCTGGGCAAAGATCTGGTCATAGGGCTGGGTCCTAAAATCGATTCCACCCACCCAGGCCTTAACAAATCCATTATTAGGATCCATGGCAATAAGACCGGCATGCAGCAACGTAAGATTTAAAGCCAAACTATCCCTTATAGAAATGGAATCTGAGGTAAATCCGTTCCATCCAAATACCTCTCTCATTTTTTTGACATCGGCAAGATCTTCCAATTGCAATCTTTTCAGCTCCTTTTTAACCAGGCTGTTCAACAAAGCCTTGTCTGAACCTTTGGCGTATTGCCTGCTCAAACGTTCCTGCATTTTACCTAAATGAGACTTAAAAGCAACAAGCGCATATTGTTGTAAATCATAATTAAGCGTGGTCTCAATAATAAG
>JBFFLO010000259.1:0-4624 GCA_041554895.1 Lutimonas sp.
AACACTTAACCCTTAACCCTTAACACTTAACCCTTAACACTTAGTCCTTAACACTTAACCCTTAACACTTAGTCCTTAACACTTAGTCCAAAATATCAGTAAGTTTATTGAATTCCTGTTTAGGATCCTTGTTCTCATAAAGAATTCGGTAAATGGTATCAATGATGGGTGTTTCCGCCTTGTTCTTCTGATTGATCAGATAGGCACTCTTGGTAGCATAATACCCTTCGGCAACCATACTCATTTCAAACATGGCAGACTTTACCGTATATCCTTTACCAATCATATTACCGAACATCCGGTTACGACTGAAAACAGAATAACCTGTCACCAAAAGATCCCCTAAATAAGCTGAATTATTGATGTTCCGCTTCATCTTATGGATCTTTTTGATAAAACGTTTCATTTCCCTGATGGCATTTGACATCAATACTGCCTGAAAATTATCCCCATAGCCCAAGCCATGAGCCATTCCTGCAGCAACGGCAAAAATATTCTTTAGCATAGCTGCATATTCCGTTCCTATAATATCGTCAGAGATCTTGGTCTTGATATACCTCCCGGCCAGTTTTTCAGCCAGGATCTCAGCTTTCTTTTCATCCTGGCAAGCTATGGTCAAATAAGATAGCCGCTCCATAGCCACCTCTTCAGCATGGCAAGGACCTGTGATTACCCCGATGTTCTCGAATGGGACCTTCATTTTTTCATGAAAATGTTCCCCAACGATCAATCCTGATTCCGGCACTATCCCCTTAATGGCAGAAAAGATCACTTTTCCTTTTAAAGGCACCCTGATCTTGTCCAATTCTGCCTGAACAAAAGCTGAAGGAACGGCAAAAATGAGGTAATCAGCGTAGTTGATGATCTCATTGATATCCTCAGAAAAATATAATTTATTTGGATCAAAATAAGCTGAACTCAGATAGTTTGGATTGTGTTTGTTCTGCTTGATGTGCTCTATGATATAGTGACTGCGCATATACCAGCCCACCTCATCCAGATTCTCACATAGCATCTTTACAATAGCCGTTGCCCAGCTTCCTCCTCCTATGACCGCAACTTTCACTTTTGAATGCATAAAATATCCTATAGGCTTCAAAAGTAGTAAAATTTAAAGAACTTGAAAGGATAGGTTTTGATTATTAAATTCTATAAATTTGTTAGTGATTCATCCCTAAATTTCTATGCAATGAGTGATACAGATAGCAATAAGGATCTTAAGAAGGATATCAAGGAGGGCGCAAGGAAAATAAAGGAAAAAGCAAAAGAAATTGCCAAGGAAATTGATGAAAACACCCAGGAATTTCAGGAAGAGGTAAAAAATACAGCTGATGAATTCACCGAAGGTGCAAAACAGGCCTATGAGCAAATCAGTTCTGATCACGGCAATAAAAGAATTGTAGCCGGCATTGTGGCTATTCTATTCGGTTCCCTGGGTATCCATAAATTTATTCTGGGTTACCAAAAAGAAGGGATTGTCATGCTGGTGATCAGTTTTCTGAGTTTAGGCTTTCTGCTGGCTCTGGTCGCTCTGGTCGGTATCATTGAAGGTATCATCTATCTGAGTAAAACAGATGAAGAATTCTTTAAAACCTACCAGATAGGGCGCAGACCCTGGTTTTAGGAACCATTTTTTTCCTGATGTGATTTTCGCTCCAGTTCAGCCTGAAATTCTTCCATTACCGGTTTTACAGTGCTTTCCGGAATATCGGCAATGCGAATATACATAAGCCCATCAACGGCATTATTGAATTTTGGATCCACATTAAATGCGACAAGCCTGGCGTTTTGTTTGACATACTTTTTCATCAATACCGGAAGCCTGAGATTGCCCGGCTCGATCTCGTCTATGATCTTGTCAAACTTGTTCATATCTGCCTTTGCCGCATCAAAGACAAAATCTTTGTCCGCCACATTTAATTTCACTTTATACTCCTGCTTGGGAGATACATATTGAGCAATAAATGGGTCATAATAATGAGACTTCATGAATTCTATCATCAGTGATTTTGAAAAATTCGAAAACTTATTACTGATACTCACTCCTCCCATAAGGTATTTATACTCAGGATATCGCAGGGTAACATGAACAATTCCTTTCCAAAGCAGAAATAAAGGCATGGGTTTCTGCTGATAGGATTTTATGATAAAAGCCCGGCCCATTTCTATGGTCGATTCCATCATATCATAAAGCTCGGTTTCGATCTTAAACAATTCGTTTACATAAAAACCCTGTATGCCGTATTTTTTAAAAATGTCTTTGCCCAGTCCCATCCTATAGGCTCCAACTATTTGTTTATGAGCGTCATCCCAAAGAAAAAGATGCTTATAAAAATGATCAAATTTGTCAAGATCCAGCGATTTATTGGTTCCCTCTCCTACTTCTCTAAAGGTAATCTCCCTAAGCCTGCCCATCTCTCTGAGAATATTGGGAATGTCCTTACTGTCGGCCAAATAAATACGGTAAGTTTTACTGGTAAACAGCAAAGAATCATTGGTGTCCAGCACCTGTATTTCCTTTTTTATCAGCTTCGTATCTACTGGCTCAATGATTGCTTCGGCTGTTTTCGGAATTTTAAAGTTCTTTGCATTGATAAACGAGGCTTCCTTTTCAAAGGGGTTGGCCAGCATGTAGGTTTTCTTCCTCAAATACTGTTGAAACTCCTCCAGGGTTTTAAAATCATTCTGTTCTTTGACGCTTATGGGTTTGCCGATCCGCACTTTGATCACCCTATTCTTCTGGGTCAGCAATTCAGAGGGTAATTTGGCCGTTCTTAAGGTAGGGTTCAATTTGGATAAAAAATAAAATAAATTGCTGTTCTTTGCATGGAAGTAAATAGGTATTACAGGAACATTAGCTTTTTTAATGATCTTGATGGCACCTTCCTCCCAGGGTTTATCCACAACGAGTTTACCATCCTTGAAAGTAGAAACTTCTCCCGCCGGAAAAATACCTAAAGGGTAGCCTTCGCTCAAATGAAGCAAAGCATTTTTTATTCCCGCAATGCTAGATTTGGCATCTTTATGGTCCTCAAAAGGGTTCACCGGCATCACATATTTTTTTAAAGGAACAATACGATGCAAAAGGAAATTCGCTATGATCTTATAGTCAGGCCTTTTCTCAACTAATAATTTCAATAAAAGTATCCCGTCAATGCCTCCAAGAGGATGATTTGAAACAGTTATAAATGCCCCTTCTTTTGGAATTCTGGCCAGATCATCATAAGGTATTTCAAAATCGATCTGAAAATCACCAAGTATCCCGTCAAGAAAAGCAATATCTTCCTTATGCATATGTCTTTCATAGATCCTGTTTAGCCTGGAGATCCTTAAAGTCTTTAAAAATATCCATCCCAAAAAAGTACCCATCCACCCAAATTTATCGAGCTTGATGACCTTTGCTATTTCCTTTGAATTGACCAGGCTCATCTGTTCATTTTGCTTTTACGATTATTTGAACAGTTTCTCTGCTCCTTTGCTTTAATAATACATCCTGGTCATTTTCCAACAAACTCATTGCCTCTTCATCAAAATGCCTGATGGTATACAAGGTAAGGTTTTCATTATATTTTACTTTGTATTTGGGTTTTAGTTTTGCCATCAACCTCTCAAAATTATTAAAATTATCTTCTATACAAATAGAAAAACTGATGGCTGAGTTTTGGATTAGATTTACTTTGATCTTATACTCATGCAAAAACCCGAAGATCTCACTGATATCATTTTCCATAACAAAATGAAATTCCTTATCGGAAATCGAAATCAAAATCTGATGCTTCTTCACAATAAAACATGGGATTCTCGGCACAATATCCAGCTCACTGCCCACATAGGTCCCTTTTAGACCAGCGTCATTAAATGACCGTACTACCAATGGAATACCTTTTCTTTGAAGGGGTTGTAATGTTTTAGGGTGAATTACCGATGCCCCGTAAAAAGCCATTTCGATAGCCTCCTTATAGGATATCTGTTCAATCAGGCTTGTCTGCTTGAACTCCCTGGGATCAGCATTAAGTATACCCTCCACATCCTTAAAAATAGATACTTTTTCTGCATCCAAACAAAATGCAAAAATACCTGCTGTATAATCTGAACCTTCCCTGCCCAGCGTCGTGGTCCTGCCGTAATTATCACTGCCTATAAACCCCTGAGTAATGGTAATACCTGAAGTATCGACCATTTTATGAATTGCCTTGGTTGTCAGCTCCCAATCTACTTTTGCCCTTCTAAAATCACTATCGGTCTTGATGCACTTTCGAACATCGAGCCATTGGTGTTTCAATCCATGTGCTGCCAAATAGGCGCTGCAAATCCTTGTTGAGATAAATTCAGCTTTGCTTACGACCTGGTCATATATATAGTCATAATCGGTAGAATTATTCTTTTTCAGGAAATTGGTTATTTCGTCAAAAACAGCTTTGAGCTCTTCATAAATAGGTGCATTTTGACCAAATTCGAGATTTTCAATAATATTCAGATGGAACAAGCGGGCCTTATCCAGGTATTGATCCAGGTTGCTTTCGTTTTGGTGGTATGCCTTGACCAGATCCTCAAAAGCATTGGTCATTTTACCCATGGCAGAAATAACGATCAGTACTTTCTTCTTATCCAGCTTTTGGAGCAT
>JBFFLO010000260.1:0-4605 GCA_041554895.1 Lutimonas sp.
ATCAAAAGACTCTTTTAAGCCGGAGTTCACCAGACCTACTTCCTGCTTTTCAAGATCTACCAAAATTTCGGTGGTTGGATCCTTTTCGATTGCTGAAAAAATCTCTGCCAGGAAACCTTCACTGACCTGAACAGGCAACACGCCAATGTTCAAACAATTATTTTTAAATATGTCAGCGAAAAAACTTGATATGACACATCTGAATCCAAAATCATATACTGCCCAGGCCGCATGCTCTCTGGATGATCCCGAACCAAAATTTCTTCCGCCAACCAAGATCTTACCGGAATAGATATCTTTATTCAGAACAAAATCTTCTTTGGGCGAACCATCGGTATTATATCTCCAATCTCTAAACAAATTATCACCGAAACCTTTTCTTTCTGTTGCTTTTAAGAATCTTGCAGGAATGATTTGATCTGTATCTACATTCTCTATCGGTAAAGGATATGCACTACTTTGCAACACTGTAAACTTATCGTATGCCATTTTTGTATTTCTTTTTGATGAAATAGTTGTTTTATAATAATTCTCTGGGATCAGTTACCGTACCGGTTACTGCAGCTGCTGCTGCTACCAGCGGACTGGCCAGCAAAGTTCTTGACCCTGGCCCCTGCCTTCCTTCAAAATTCCTGTTGGAAGTACTTACCGCATATTTCCCTGCCGGAACCTTGTCGTCATTCATGGCCAGGCATGCTGAACAGCCAGGCTGACGCAATTCGAAACCTGCTTCTTCCAGCACTTCTAAAATCCCTTCTTTTTTAATTTGATCTTCAACTATATGAGAACCAGGAACCAACCAGGCCGTCACATGATCAGCTTTTTTCCTTCCCTTAACAATGGATGCAAAAGCCCTGAAATCTTCTATTCTTCCATTGGTACAACTCCCCAGGAACACATAGTCAATTTTTTTATTTTTCATGGCTTCTCCTTCTGTAAAGCCCATATAATTCAGTGATTTGTCATAAGTGGTTTTACCTCCTTCCACATTTTTCGCCAAAGGTATATCCTTGGAAATACCAATGCCCATTCCCGGATTGGTTCCATAAGTGATCATAGGTTCAATTTCTGATGCCTCAAATGAAAACTCTTTGTCAAAAACGGCATCTTCTTCCGTTTTTAAAGTTTTCCAATAGGCCATGGCCTTATCCCAATCTTCGCCTTTCGGACTGAACTGTCTTCCTTTGATATAGGCAAAGGTGGTTTCATCTGGAGCGATCATCCCCCCTCTGGCACCCATCTCGATGCTCAAGTTGCAAACGGTCATTCTTCCTTCCATAGTCATTTGCTCAAAAACATCACCGGCATACTCAACGAAATAACCTGTAGCTCCTGAAGTAGTTAACTTGGAAATAATAAAAAGCGCCACATCTTTTGGGCCAACCGCTTTACCCAGCGTTCCATTGATATTGATTCGCATTTTTTTTGGCTTGGGTTGCATAATGCACTGAGTGGCTAAAACCATCTCGACTTCTGAAGTTCCTATTCCAAAAGCAATGGCGCCAAAGGCACCGTGAGTGGAGGTATGTGAATCTCCACAAACTATTGTAGCACCTGGTAATGTAATACCATGTTCCGGGCCAACAACATGAACGATCCCATTATTTTGATCTCCCAAACCCCAGTGAAGGATATTGTATTTTTTCGCATTTCTTTCAAGCGTTTCCAACTGGTTAGCTGAAAGCGGATCCTTGACAGGAAGATGCTGATCGATGGTCGGTGTATTGTGATCTGCCGTGGCGAAAGTCCTTTCAGGAGACATAACGCCGATCCCTCTGGTTTCAAGCCCGAGAAAAGCAACAGGACTTGTCACTTCGTGAATAAAATGACGATCAATAAAAAACACGTCCGGTCCATCTTCAATATTTCTTACCACATGGGTATCCCAAACTTTATCAAATAATGTTTTACTCATAATTTTTTGAATCTATAAAATTGTAGTTTTTGCCTAAAGCAGTTGCAAATTTATTTGATTAGATCAATCTTAGCACTAGATACTTTGTTTTTTTACAATGTTCAAACACATTTCTTTTAACGAATGAACCTGTAGAAATTATAAGGCAAAGTGTCTTAAACGATATGATTGCGAATTGTAAAAAATATAAGGCAACAAATTGATGATTAATCAAAATAAACCCTATTTATTACTTATTTGTTATTAAAGTTAAATATTATACTGGGCTTAACGATATCATAAGGTTTTTTTTCTTGCAAAGAAATACGATTTTTAAGTGAATTATTATTGTATTTTTAAGCTTCAAATAAATAAACATATCGTCAAACTTCGCCAAAATGAAAATTAAAAACTTATCTGCAATTTTAATCTTTTTCACATCAATTCTGATGGCACAAACACGTCCTCCCGAAAGTGAAACCAGCATAAGGACCAGGGCCGAAAAAATTCACGGATCGGTGATTACCATTGATACGCACAACGACATAAATGTGAGCAATTTTACTGCCGGAAATAATTATACCAGCGACCTGGATACCCAGGTAAACCTTCCTAAAATGATCGAGGGAGGGCTTGATGTTTCCTGGCTGATTGTTTATACCGGCCAAGGTGAACTCGACAAGCAAGGCTATAAAAAGGCCTATAAAAATGCGATGGAGAAATTTGAAGCCATACATCGCCTGGTGGAGGTTTATGCTCCTGATCAAATCGAACTTGCCCTTACCGCAGATGATGTCAAACGTATTCATGGCAAAGGAAAAAAAGTAGCCTTGATAGGAGTCGAAAATGCCTATCCAATTGGTGAGGACCTGGATAGGATTGAAGAATTCTACAATATGGGCGCCAGATATATGTCACTGGCCCATAACGGGCACAGTCAATTTTGCGACTCCAATACCGGGGAAAAAGATGGTATATGGCTGCATAACGGACTCAGCGAACTTGGCGAACAAGCCATAGAAGAAATGAATCGCCTCGGTATCATGATCGACATATCACATCCTTCGAAAGAGGCCAATATACACATGATAGAACAGTCAAAGGCACCTGTGATTGCCTCACATTCTTCGGCAAGAAGGCTATGTGATCACAGCAGAAACCTGGATGATGAGCTGCTGCAAATGATTAAAAATAATGGAGGGGTGGTACAAACGGTCGCCTTCAGCAGTTATGTGAACCTTGACAAACACAATGCGAATAAGATGGCCAGCGAGGAGCTGTATAAAAAGATTGGTACTGAATTGGGAATCTCCTATTTGACACGGGATGAGATGAAAGACCTACCAGTGGAGGCTAAAGAAACAGCTTTAGAAAATTCCAAAAAAATCAAAAAAATGGCAGCAAGCAGAAAAGACAGTATCGATGCTCAATATCCGCTGGTGGACGTCCAGGATTTTGTAGACCATATTGACTATATGGTTAAAAAAATGGGGGTCGACCATGTAGGGATCAGTTCAGATTTTGACGGTGGCGGCGGCATTTCAGGATGGAATGACGCTTCTGAAACCTTTAATGTGACCTATGAGCTGGTAAGGCGTGGTTATTCTGAAGCAGATATTGCCAAGTTGTGGGGATTAAACCTTTTGAGGGTCATGAAAGAAGTTGAGCAGGTAGGAAAAAACTACACACCATGAAATAGCCGGTATTCGATTTGTTAAGAAACGATTGTGTGATTTTTTTTTTGCTGCTGAATTGAAACTTAATTGGCAGCCACTAAAAACTAAATTGCCGGCTATTGCCGGCAATTAGTATTTACTTTCAAAAATTTTTAATTTTCAGGGGTTATCATGATATGTGCATTGTATCTTCCCGGAAACATCAACCAGGGATGACTCGATTCATGGGGCGCAAGCGGGAGTCCTGTAGATTCCTGAGTCGCATAGGGAATATAGACCACGTACCTGTACTTCGCATTATCTATTATACCTGTTTCCTCATTAAAATAAGCATTTTCTCCATAATAAATATGAAGTGTTGCAGGAGATTCAGGAAGCTTTATCTCTCCAGACTTTGCCTCCTTGCTTCTGATTTCCTCTTTCTCTTCCCTGGTTTTTCCTTCAGCTGCCAATTCCCTGCCTCTTGCCATCATGGGTTCCAAACTCTTATGATAAGCGACTACCTGGAAACCATCTTTTTGAGGATCATCTGCTATACAGATAAAGTTATTGGACCCTTCTCTAAGCATCATAAACTCTCCGGAGTCACTATAGCCATAGACCATTGCTCCTTCCCTTGCCTCTGTGGGAGCCGCGAGAACTGCTGCAGCAATCTGTTGATCGATGCTTAGTTTCTGATTTGAAGGCGTTTCAAAAAAAGAAGTCTCCGAGGCAGCTTCCTTTTCAGAATTGATAATTTCATTTTTTTTATACGAAGGCTTTGAGCATCCCATAGCCAGTATACTTAAGGTCAATAAAATAGTAGTGATTTTCATGTTTTTTTAGTTAAAGTGATATGGGCTAAGATAGTATTTTTACCGATAGTTCCAAAATCCCCAATTCTTGGATCATTTATCAGGGCAAAAATAAATCGTAAAGCACACAATAATATAAGACAGATGATCGTTTAAAGAATAAATACGTTCTTAACTTTAATACATATTGCTGAAATTATCCTGAATAAATTACAAGGGATAATCATCAAAAAAGTCATAA
>JBFFLO010000261.1:0-4585 GCA_041554895.1 Lutimonas sp.
AAAATTCACATAAATAAACATTTTTGAGGTGACCTATCCGGTGACCTTTTTTTATCCTATCTAATGGGTCACCAGAAAAGATGTAAAATTTTGATTTTATTTGCTTATATCTTTCTTTTCTCAATTCATATAGGAATAAGTCTTTTTATTCCATTTTAATTTAAAATATTAATAATATGACAAAGAATTTAAATGTCTTTTTTTGCCTAAAAAAAAGTAAGGCAAATACAAACTCCTCATAACCACTATCCCAGATTTCATAAGAGTGATTTTTAAAGGAATAATCAAACTTTAGATAACCATTCCGATAAAACGATTTGCATTTTAACAACCAACGATTATCCCTTCTCGATTTCTCATAATTCAAATCTTCTTCTTCAAGGAGTTCTTCAAACCCCAACTGATCAAGGAACTCCTTTTGATCTCGGAATCGGTCTTGTAGTTCATGTAGAAAGTTGTCTCTTAAAAACCTCCGCCAATAAAAGCGGAGTGCCCGCTTATATGATGAGGCCTAACAGGTGGGGGTAACCTGTTTACTACCTATACGGGTATATGCCCGTCGATGGCAATTACCTGGCCGCTGACCCGCACACCAACAGGGCTATCAAGGTAAAGCACGCAACCGGCAATGTCTTCTGGCGGAATAAAGGTGCGCATCGAGTTGGCGGAGAGCACATCTTTACGAACTTCTTCAATGCTGCGCTGCTCGGCTTCTGCTCGTGACGCAATCACCCGTTCCTGCCGCTCGCCGGAAATTGCACCGGGACAGACGGCATTGACGCGAATATTGTCAGGGCCGACCTCTGCTGCTAGTGACTCGGTGAGCCCGAGCACCCCTCGCTTAGCTGCGGAGTATGGCGTGCGATTCGGAAAGGCGTGCAGGCCCCCAACCGAAGACATGTTCACGATCAGTCCGCTCTTCTGGGCCTTCATTCCCGGCAGCACTTTGGCAATGCAATGGAACTGGGACACGAGCCCAATATTCAGGACAGCGCGTACCTCTTCCGGGGAGACCTTTTCGATTGGTGCCGTGGGGCCTGCGATACCGGCATTGTTCACCAGTGTGTCACAGCCACCAAGGAACTCAAGTGAACGGTCGAGCCAGGCGCTTAGATCGTCATCGTTACCAACATCGCAAACTTCGGCCAGTGCGCCAGGATGTGATTTTTTGAAGGCATTGATTTTGTCTTCATTGATGTCGCAGATAGCAACCTTAGCACCGATCTTCAGGTAAGCCTCGGCAATGACCTTGCCGATTCCGTCTGCCGCTGCGGTAATGATAATTCGTTTGGTTTTTTCACTCATGACTGTTATTTCTGTTTAATGATATATCTTTTAAAAATAAATAATTCTAATGCCACCTCAAAATTTAATTTTAATCTGAAGTAGGCAGTGGGCTTTTCTTTTTGCATAATGAATCTTCATTATACATGTTCTTAATTCAATAACTCATTTACTGTTCACCAAACCGAGCCACAGACCCCTTTTTCAACCGGTAGCCTTAAGCCCCTCGATTGAAACTACCCCCCAGCTGTTCAAACCGACGAACATCAACTCCACCGCAAGACCCACTAGCAAGATGGCGATGATCTTACCAAGAGTCAACATTACCGAAGGGCTCAGAACCTTGGCGATCCTCAGGCAGTTGCGCATGAATAAGTAATCAATCACCAAGATCATCGTTGTGCTGACAATAAGTGGAATAAGAGGAAGAAACCCTTCACTTTCCCCGACCAGACTAACAATAAGAATCAGGATGGCTGGTGAGGACATCAGGGGCATAGCCAGAGGGTAGATGGCAATATTCGGAGAAAGGGAAACATTCCGGCCCTCCTGCTTTGCGCGCTCAGGGTCTTCCAGGATCGTTTGCATGGCGAATACGAGGAGAACCAGTGCACCCCCAATTTGAAAGGCTGGAATAGATACCTTGAACAGATCTAACGCAAATTCGCCAAGGACGATGAACGCCCCGAGGATCGAGGCAGCTGTCACGACAGCCTTTAATGCGATTTTACGAACCTCAGCCTCACTGGCCCCCGAGTTCGATGCGGCCGATGCTAGTATGACCGTAGGCTTGAGTGGTCCAATCACGGCCCAGATCAGGATAAATAGTTCTACAGGATTAAACATATTAAATATCTTGTTTTATTAAAACCTCATCGAAGGATCTTCTGATCGCTCAGGTCCTTGCTCCCATGGTAATGCCTGATCGTGGATCCCCTGAACTCCTTTATCTCAAGTGCTGCAAAAGTATTGATGATCATGTATTGCGTAGGCATATCTTCCCACCTTGCTTTATGGAAGGCCACCGAGCCTTTCCCCTGAAGCACTTTGGTAACCTTGACGTTTGGATTGGCAGCGGGAGTCAGCACCGGATAGGAAATATCTGCGACACCCCACTCCCCTGTGCGCGGCATATACTTATAATGGAGCATGCCCAATTGAACATCAGGGTCGGCCGAAGGAACCGTCTTGTCGACAACTACAGATTTCATGTCTTTGAGTTCCATATCCAGGAAGGTGAAGCCCAACCAACTTGCCGAAAAGCGGGTAGTTCCATTAAACTCCCATGGGTCAGGAAGTTCGCAATAGAGTTTGGAAAAACCGAGTTCCTCTCGTCCAGATATAATAGGGTCGGCCAAATCTTCCCACAAAACAGTTAGGAACGGCCCCATGGCACGATCCTCTTTTCCTTTATAAACAACATTAAAGCTTACCCCAAGCATCTTGTAGCCACGCCCCGCCAGCCAGGGAATTCCACGCATGTCTGTAAGACTGACTGTTACTACCGGCTCTCCGGCAATAGAAAAGCCTTCAGGACACAGCGCTGCTAGCTGATCGGCATTCGACAGAAAGCTCACTGCCCACTCTGTCTGCTTGGGCCATTCCTTGTTCTCTTCGTCAAATGTTCTGCCGTCCGGGCCCTGTCGGGGACCTGTAGAAGGGCCGAAGTGGGTGGGCATGCGGTAAATCTGATCGGGAAGATAGCTGTAGTGGCCTTGACTAATAGGTTTATTTCTCGGGCACATATTATTTCTTTTTTAGATGCTAATATTTAATTAAAAGATGGTCATTTTTGGTTTTTCAAATTCCTGTCCTAATGGTAATTTACAATTTTTTTACTTCTTTCAATGCTTCTTTCAGCGCTTTTTCAGCATCTTTGTCAAGTTCTATCAGGAAGGATTTTGCTTCATAGTCTGCCAACTCTTCTGTGAATTCATCGACAGTTGTCTGATCGCCAAGAATAATAAGAGCAGATGTATCAGGCAGTAATGAGGCCGCAAAGTCATCCAAAATAGGATCGTCGAATTCAATATTTTCATCAGCTCCTATCAGACCACCTATTGTCCCTCCATATGCAGCACCGGCGATCATTCCCGCAGGTCCAAAAAGTACTCCGAGCATACCTCCTAAAAGTGCTCCAAAACCAATACCTCCAGGTACATTGCTGCTATCTTGTGCCCAGGTACTATGAACACGATAATTACCGCTCTTATTAACAGATATTTCCGCCACATCTCCTTCATCTAACCAAAGGTAAGAAGCATCGCTATCTTCAATTTTGTCAAACGCTTTACGGGCTGATTTTTTTCCGTCGAATACAAATGATTTAAAATAAGTCATAATGTTAAATTTTAATGATTGAATATTTAATTTTAATTTAATTCGGCTGGTTCATTTTTATGAATCTCTCATTACAACCTGCCGAAATTGTATTGCTATATATTGAATATTTATTTTTACTTTTCAAATTCTTGTGACATTAGCAATTTTTTAAGGTTTATTTAGTTGTGGACAACATAAATTTCGAAAATTTGGATTCCTTCTCCTTGGCATTTAATAAACCTGACAAAGCAACTGCCTGCTTTGATTTTAATGGGCTTTTCTGCCATCCTTTCTACATATATAGTTGAAACAAAAGCCAATAAAGCATATCATTCCATTTTTGCCAAAATCACGCTTTATTGGCTTTTGTTCATCCCCAAAGGCATGTTTACTTCATTCAAAAAACATTTCTGCTTTAGTCGCTTTAGTCGATTAAATCCAAGGCCTTATCTTAATGATCAAGGGCCTTGCCGTAATGTTTATCTGCACGATCATCATTTCCATCTGCATATGAATCAATGCTCTTCTGAAGTTCAGTATTGCCCTTGTCGATTTCATCGGCGGCCTTTGCGTAATCATCATCCACTGCCTTAGCCAGATGGTCCACAACTTTTTGTAGCAAGTCAAGACCTTTTGCCAAATGCTTTTCGCCTGAATCGTCTTTGTCCTTTACAAAAGCGTTATCTGCCTTTTGAAATTGTCGAAATGCTTTTGACATATTGATGGATGCTCTGTGAATTTGGTAATCCATTTCCACTTCTGCTTTCTGCTCGGTACATGCATTACCAACCAATAGTACCCACGCAAATAACGCCAGCAATAACTAATTAATTTTTTACATAATCGATTTATTATTAATTAATTGTATGATTTGAATGTTTTTTATTGATTCTGTCTGATCTTGTGAATTTGTTTTTCAACTGTTGCTAAATGAGGCAATAACATTGTAAATTCCGGCAAACACAAGTATGGTACCAAA
>JBFFLO010000262.1:0-4582 GCA_041554895.1 Lutimonas sp.
AAAACACTGTGAGAATTGGTTTCTAACAGGTTATAGGTAACCTGAAAACTTTCAAACAGCGGTTCATTCTCGATTTTTATCTGAGCAGCGTATTCAACAATTTCACTTTGGCGCTCGCCACTGGCCGAAATGCCCATTTTTAAACCGGTTCTATTCTTGATCTCATATAATTTATCCAACACCTCATGATGATCAAGCACACCGCTTTCAAAGGTAGCAGAATGGATCTGGTACACTTTTAAAGCAGGTAAAAGAAACTTCGATACCGACCACTGTTCCAAAAGCTTAGTGAGAGAATGCTCTTTGATCTCATGCGCTCCGCTGTACCCTAAATTCCAATCAGCCACATAGGTGTAGCCCCATTTGGTGCTAAATATCAAATCTTTATATGGATTTTCTTTATACCACTGCTGTAAGAATTCCTCTCCCTTGCCATATGAGGGAGCCGTATCGAAATGACGTATTCCCTGAGCATAGGCGACATCGAACATTTCAAAAGCGTTTTCTCTGTAATGCTCCTCAGATTTATCACCATCCACAACCTGTCTGACATTAATATATTCCGGCCTGCCAATGGCGGCCAGTCCCAATCCTATTTTAGTATTGCTCAAACTACTTGGTGCTTTTATTTTTTATGTGGCAGGTTGTACATTCATAAGTATCCTCCTTTAACGTGATCTTGTCCAGTTTAGAGGCAATTTCATAAATAAAATTATTGTAAGTATTTGATTCAGGGGTAATATTCCTGGCCTTCATTAATTTGTAATAATTACCTTCCCACTCCTGTCTTCCCCAACAATTGGGACAGATACCTTCGGGAGCACTTCCTGTTGTTTCATTTTTTTCTTTGGCCTTAAAAAAATGCTTAACATTCTCTGTTATATTCATTGTTTACCTTCTTTTATCTTAGGCTAAATATACGATTTATTAGGATCTCTTTACGCTGTTTGTAATACCCTGTCGATCATTTTTGACCTGCTTTTTTGAAACTCATCGACCTTCTTTGAAAAAACGGAAACAAATTGGTAAATCTTAACGCAAAAAAAACCTTGACAAAATTGTTAAGGTTTTTACGGTAGAATTCATTTTAGTTCCATAGGCTCAATTTTACTGTTAGGTTATATGAATAGATCATTCATTAATATCCTTAATTCCTAAAATTTGACCATCGAATTCTTTTACTTTCGCTAAAAGCAGCAAAATATGCATACCTTTTTTCGTTTACTGTGCCGTTATTGATTATTGCTTTCATGATATAAATATTTAATTATTATACCACAAATGTATGTCAGGCGCAGGTGCTGTTAAATTCTGACTTACCGAACTGTTGATTAACTGAGATGAATTATAAAAAAAACTGGCCCTCCCCCTGTCTAAACGGAAGAAGACCAATTCTACTAATCCAATCTATATATAAGCCTTGCGCTTATCCAATCGTAATCTTTCGGGCAGGCTTAGGTTTTGCCTCTTCCCTTTTAGGAATATGTAAGCTAAGAATGCCATCCTTATAGTTTGCTTCTATCTTATCTCCTTCAACTGTATCAGGCAGGATAAAAGTTCTTTTAAAAGTTGCATAACCAAACTCCTTTCTGGTGTAATTATCTGTTGTTTGCTCCTCCTCTTTCTTGATATCGGCCGAAATTGAAAGATTTTCATTCTCCAAATCAATGATAAAATCAGATTTTTTAAAACCGGGAACGGCCATTTCTAAAGTGTAAGCATCAACTGATTCCTTAATATTTACTTTAGGTGAAGAAATTCCATTATTGAAATCGGCATTTTTCACATGGCTCAATTCATCATTGAACAACTCGTCTATAAACGACGTCCAGGCTGGAAAATTTCCAGGAGTTTGTAGGTTTCTTTTAACAATATTCCTATTTCTAGTTAACATTTGATTGCTCATTTTTATCTTTTTTTTTGGGTTGTACTTTGTTTTATTTTTTTAGTACTCCTATTGCAATCCTGATACCAATTGTACATTTTATGTAAAATCAACAAACTTCGGATAAAAACAACGCCATAATGTCAATATTTTATAGATAAAAATGCCATAATGACATGTTTTAACTATAAAAGAGGACGATGCGTATAAAAAGAAGCAGCTTTATCAACATATCCGGCTCGGACCATCCTTAAGGGTTCATCAAAAACATAATGCGAATTGAAAGTAAAGGCAACTACTCGAAAGCTTCCCACCAAGATTCAGTATCAGTTACGTTTATATCAATAATAGCTCCGGGTCTTGGGCTTAAACAAGCCTGTTGCTTTTGCTCGGCCGCTGCCTTAAATCTTTGGATCGGCTCTTTCCAGTGGTGTAAGGCAAGGCTAAAAGCACCCCAATGAACAGGTATAGCCTTTTTTACTTTCGCTTCAATAGCAGCTGTTACCGCCTCTTCGGGATACATATGGATCTGATGCCACCTTTCATTGTATTGTCCGCATTCTATGAATCCCCAGTCAAAGGGGCCGAATTTTTCACCTACAAGTTTGAAATGCTCATCATAACCTCCATCTCCGCTCCAGTAAATGCTGTGTTTTGAAGATTTGATCACCCAACCACCCCATAAGGATGTAGCACGATCCAATACCCCACGACCCGAAAAATGTCTTGATGGTGTAAAAATAAACTGTAATTCAAAAAGCTTTATTTCCTGCCACCAGTCAAATTCAGTGATCATGCTTTTGCCTATACCCCAATGTTCCAAATGCCTTCCCACTCCTAATGGCACCAAAAAACAATTTACCTTTTGCCTGAGTTCTCGCATACTAGCGAAATCAAGATGGTCATAGTGGTCATGCGTCATCAAAATTACATCAATTTGAGGAAGGTCCTTTATGACGCGTAAACTGTCTTTTGAAAACCGTTTTGTTCTGATAGGGCCTACAGGCGAAGCATCTGAGCCAAACATCGGATCTATAAGCAGGTTTTTATTGTTGATCTGAATCAAAAGCGTGGAGTGGCCATACCAGATAAACTTAGCATTCCCATCAGGCTTAAATGCCTCATTATCAAAGGACATAAGTGGTATATCTCCTTTTGGGTTTCTGGTTTTTCGTCCTTGTATGCTTTCCCTGATCAGTTTGGGTAAAGAAGACAAACTCATGTCCATCGTGGTTTTTGACTGATTCCGAAATATTCCTTTTTTCCATTGTTCGGAATGCTGAAGGCGCAACTTTTCCTCCTTTGTCAATTTTCCTCCAAATTGCGGGTTCTTTTTTATATAATAATATCCAAATGGAAAACCGAATCCAAGGATTAACAGAATTACTGATGTGATCATAATAAACCTTGCCAAATTAAGGGGTCAAGAATTACAAAAGTATCGAAAATGAAGGTTCTAATTTTTAAAAAGCGCCTGATGGCGCCTTTTTTCTTATATATACTTATAAATTAGACAGGTACGCGCCATATGGATCTTTAAATTCAAAACCTTTAAGAATGCGTTTTTTATTTAATTTCTTGTATTCGACCAAGGCCCACAGCATAAACTCTTTAATGAACAACCTGTCTTCAGCTAAAGCATTTGGCATATAAGTACTGATCAAATCATCCAGCGGGACAATGTCATTTAAAGCTTCGCGATATTCAGATTCAGAGCCATCATCCATTAATTCGAATGAGCTTTGCTCAAAAAACCATTGCATAATCCCATCATATGCATCTTTTTCATCTTCATGCTTTAACTTTTTGATGGCCGGGAAATAATTGTCAAACAGGGTTTTTGAGGCAGATCCTATCAGTCTCTCCGCAACAAAAGCCGCCCCCTCCTGCTCTCCTTCATAAACGAGCTCGACCTTTCCTATGATCGAAGGCGTCATTCCTAAAATATCTGCAAAACGAATACTGGTCCGAGCCTCGCCTGAAGCAATGCACCTGTGTTCGGCAGTACTCAATAAATTTTCATAGGCGGTTATACTCATCCTCGCGCTGATACCGCTTTTACTATCTACAAATTCACTATTTCTTGCCTCAAAACCAATTTGTTCAACCAGGTCCTTAGCCAATTCAGGAATATGAATATCACAAACCCTGTTCTTCTGGAGTTTAGCCTCCTGTGCAGTAATGGTCTTTGCTACCTCAATAGAATCCGGATAATGCGTTAAAATCTGCGATCCGATCCTGTCTTTAAGAGGCGTAACAATGCTCCCCCTGTTTGTATAATCTTCAGGGTTGGCCGTAAATACGAATTGCAGGTCCAGGGGCAACCTAACCTGAAATCCTCTAATTTGTATATCGCCTTCTTCCAATATATTAAATAATGCTACTTGAATTCTTGATTGAAGATCAGGCAATTCATTGATCACAAAAATACTGCGGTTGGCACGCGGGATCATTCCAAAATGAATCACCCTCTCATCGGCGTAACTCAATTTTAAATTCGCCGCTTTTATCGGATCAATATCCCCTATCAAATCAGAGATGGTAACATCCGGAGTGGCCAACTTTTCATAAAACCTTTGATCTCTGTGAATCCATGTAATTGGGGTCTGATCACCCAATTTAGCAACCTGTTCCTTTCCAAAAGTACTAATGGGCATCATAGGATCATCATTGATCTCTGAACCAGTGATCGCCGGA
>JBFFLO010000263.1:0-4576 GCA_041554895.1 Lutimonas sp.
AAAGCAATCGGTTATGAAATAGGGGCACGCCCCGGACAACATCCTTATGAAGATGAAAAGAAAGATGAACTTGAATTAATGAAATTTGATCTGGAAAACATTAAAAAAGGTGGTTACAATACGATTAGAACCTGGAGTCAATATTCTGAAGCTCAATTGAAGCTTGTTCAGAAATCAGGTTTAAAACTTATCATGGGCATTGATATTAAACCTGACGAAGATTATGGAGACCCTGAATTTGTAAAACAAAGTGAGGTAGAGCTGAAAAGAGTTTTGAATTACGCAAAAAAGTATGATTGCATAATCACGTATTTGGTGATCAATGAACCTCAAACAGACCATATCCACAATGTTACAGGCAAGGCATTTGTAGACCTTATGAAAACCCTGATCGACATCATTCACGAAGATCATCCCGGGATTCCGGTAACGCTTTCGGCCAATGCTATGATAAGCGATTATATGGATGAAAGTATATTTGATGTGTATGCCTATAACTGTTATGACCATAACGAGGGGCAAACAGCCACCATGGGTTTTAAAGATTATATCAAAGGCTTGAATGAATTGAACGGGTTGGACAAACCCTTTATAACTACCGAATTTGGATATTCTGTTTCACCCAGAGGTGGCAACGGACGCTATGGTTCAAACACCCTGAGACAACAAAGCGATGGGCTCATCTCAAATTATCGGGACCTTATTGATGCGGGGGCTGTGGGTATGTGCCCATTTTATTATGCAGATGGCTGGTGGAAAGGTGGTGATAAAAGCGATCATAGTTTAGAACAACCTGAAGAATGGTTCGGCTTCTGGGGCTATAGTGATTTAAACGACAAATTTGGATCACCCCGACCGGTATGGTTTGCCATGCGTGATTATATGAAAGGACTGATAATAAGCCCCAAAAACAAATCTGTACATACCACGACGAGTCTTCCTTTAGAGCTTTATAATGATAAGGATATCAAAAGGGTTATTGTAAAATTTCGCGATAAGGTTATCTATGATAAAAACATATCAAAGGAAGGTTATTTTTCCGATGCCTTGACAATTAACCCGGTTGGAATAGAAGATATGGAACTTGCTTTCGAATTTTATGATAAAGACAATCAAGTCATAAAAAATGAATCTATCAACATTCTGGCATCGAAAACAGCTTTCGAATTACCCAGATTAACCATAGAAGTGACTCCTGGAAAAGATTTAAATAAAGGTAAAATAGCGAGCATCAAAACCAAAATAGAGAACAAAGAAAATTTTAAATTGGTTGGTGATTTGAAAGTAAGCTATAATACGCACCTTGGATGGGAAATAGGACCACGGGCATCAATTTCTATCAGTGACCAATTGGATAAAAAGACAATTACTTCTGAAAATTTCTTTACCATCCCGGATAATTGTTGGGTAGTAAACGCATCTGCAGGGATTTCAGTTCAGTATGGCAAGTTTATCTTTAAAATCCACGATCAAAAAATAATTTATAGAGGTGATTGGGCCAGGGAAGTCGGCAGGAAATAATACCTGTCGATTGCTTTAATCAGTATTGCTTTTGGCCTGTAAAAATGTTTTACTCTTTCTACTCAGTAGATCAAGAAATTCTATTTCATGACCATAGTTTAGCAATTCAAAATCAAATGTTTCGTCTTCAACATATCTGATAAACTCTTCTACGCGATGCTCAGGAATATCAAAATTCTCAACCAAAAAGGAAGAGCCAAGGTAGTACTTAATAGATTTTACCGGAACTTCTGGAACCCCTGCGGCTTTTTTATCTTTGACTTCAGATCTAAAAAGCGGTATCAATAGTTGATCCACGATATTTACGACATTTAAACCATTTACCATAGTTTTACCTTGTGTGTTCTTGTCCAGGTTCTTGATCTGGCTTTGGTTATCATCACTTAAGGCATAGGGGTCGGTGTTTCTTATTCCAAAATAAAGAGCATCAAGTTTTGGGCTGAATGTTTCCAGGTTGTTGGCATCTGTTACGATATTGCCAGTAAGTATTTTGGTCGTGACAATAACTTCATCCAGGATATTCATTTCCTCAATTAAAAAAATGCTTATTTTTTTTGATTCTAAAATAGCTTTATTAATCCTAACATCAATGTTCTGATATTCCAGGGCCCTGATTTCTAAAAGGTCATTCAAGGCTACCGCAATTATAAACTCGCCATTTTTATTGGTGACCGTGCCTGTGTTCGACGAGGCGTTATAGATGGTTATTCCTTCAATATCATTGCCTTCGACAACAATTCTTCCGTTTACATTTTCACGTTTAATATCTTGAGAAAAAGCAAAAAAGCTTAGACAAAATACAAATAATGGTAGCAGTTTTTTCATAGCTAAGGTTTATGCTATAAAAATAATTGGTTCGTGTTTAAATTCAATATGAATAACGGTAATCTTTTGTTAAAACGAAGGCTTACTTCATTTGTACTAAATTTCAAACAAATCCTGATTTACCTGCTTGTCTTAAAGAGATAGTTGAGATGAGAGGCCGTCCTTTTGATATGAAGGCAGGATTTAACGATTTTCTTTGTCAAACCTTTTAAATAAAAGGCCAATTATTTCATTTGAAGTAGATTCAATAGCCTTATTGGAAATATTTATTTTTGTAAATCCTCCTCTTTTAAATATTAAATTGGCATATTGAAGTTCTCTGCCAACAAGTTTTGAATCAACGTAATTCATATTTGGTAAATTACCAAAATTTTTCCATCGTTTCTGTCGCTGGATAACCAAATGGTTTAAGTTAATATCCAGGCCAAAAACCCGATTTTGATCAATTTCGAATAACTCTTTTGGAGGATCGATATCTTTTATAAGTGGAACATTTGCCACCTTCCATCCAAACATTGCCATATATATACTTAATGGCGTTTTTCCGCATCTCGAAACACCTGTGACAACAATATCTGCTTCATGCAGGTTCTGCGCATTAAGTCCGTCATCATGATTGAGTGTATATTCTATAGCTTCAATTCTCTTATAATATTCGGCGTTAATTTTATGATAAAGACCGGGAGTATTAACAGATTGCAGTCCAAAATCTTTTTCTATGATATCTGCAAGACTTCCCATAAGATCTGCCTGTTTTACCTGATGTTTTTTAGATTCCTCAATCAAGAAAGTCCGTAAATCAGAATTTACCATAGTATGCGTAAGTATTCCATTCGCATCTTTGACCTTTTTAATTACATCAGTAACCATCTCTTCTGTACGTACATCAGGAATTAATTCGACCTTTAATGCGTTTTCAGGATATTGTATAATTAAAGTTTGAACTATTGTATACCCGGTTACCCCTTTGCCACCGGAAACAACAAAAATTGGTATGGAATCATGATCTTGTTTCTTCATAATATCGAACTTTAATTAACAGAAACACTATTTTCTTTTGTTTTACAACTACTCATTCCAAGTCATTGATTTGAAGTGCAATCAATACTCCAACAAATGCTGGAACGATCTCCCCGTACATGCCGGGTACGCAAAGTAAAAATACAAAATCTATAGGTTGAAATCAATTAAGATTTCTGTATTCACGAGGTGTATAACCCACTTTATTTTTAAAAAGACGTGTAAAATGCTGTGGATATTTGAACCCCAGTTCATAGGCAATTTCACTTAAAGATTTGTCGGGATCGAATATTTTTTCTTTCGCTATTTCGATAATTTTTGTCTGAATATGCTCATTGGCACTTTTTCCTGTTTCCTTTTTGACCAAATCACCAAAATAATTGGAAGACAGGTGCAGCTCCTCAGCAAAATAGCTGACCGATGGCGTTCCCATATCTTTTGCTTTTCCTGTTTGGATATAGGAATTCAATGAAGTTTCAAACCTTTTGATCACACCAAGGTTTTCTTTTTCCCGGGTGATGAATTGACGATCGTAGAATCGCATACAATATTTCAAAAAGAGCTCAATATTTGCTACAACTAATGCTTTACTGTGCTTGTCAACTCCTTGAGACAGTTCGACGCGTATCTTCTCAAAGGAGTCTAGCACCAGTTGCCTTTCTTTTTGTGAAATATGCAGTGCTTCGGCGAATTGATAGGAAAAAAAGCTGTAATCCATCATTGTTTTCCCCAGGTTGGTACCCCAAAGCAAATCAGGATGAAACAACAGCGCATGGCCGGCCGGTTTAAAATTCTTAGGGATTTGCCCCACATCCACCAATTGCCCGGGCCCCAAAAAAACCAATGTGCCATCCTGGTAATCATAATTCTGCCGGCCATATTTTAAAACACAGGCCTCTCCCTGCTTAAGAAAAATACCATAAAAATGATACCTGACAGTATCAGCATGTTCCCGGGATTCCCATGTTCCTTCCGATAGATCATGCACACTAACCAGGGGATGCAAAGTTGACAAATTAAACTTCGAGCAGTAATCATCGACCTTCACCAAATCTTTTATGATGGACATAGAAAATTCATTTGCTCTAATTTACTCAATGTTTTGAAATAAACCATATGGCGATCCATAATCGGTAAAAATGGTAGGTTAATCCTTAAAAACGGTAAGTATTTGGTCTTAAATATTCATAAATTTGAGAAAATAATAGGT
>JBFFLO010000264.1:0-4535 GCA_041554895.1 Lutimonas sp.
ATCCTTTTCACATTTAAAAAGATTTAATGAATCAGCTGAGAAATGTTCCAAATAATTCGCCTTGCTCAGCACTTTTTCCCATACAAAATCACTGAACACTTCCATTTCCTTATCTGCCAGCTCAGGTTTATCTTCTTTAATACTGGTCCATTCTTTGATATCTATGCTTTGGGCTGCCAGAAAAACAGCAAATTCTTCATTCAATTCTTCAAACTGTTCTTTGCTAAGCTTGGTATATTTCATTCTCAATCAGAAATTAAAATTAAGCGGCTTTATGGCCGGATGGGTTAAGCATTTTAAAAGATACAAAAGTAATCAAAAACAAAAATAATGTTGTATATTTGCACGCTTAAAAATTAACAATTTATACTATTATTATGAATCATTACGAAACTGTTTTCATTTTGAATCCCGTTTTATCTGATACACAGGTAAAGGAAACAGTAAAGAAGTTTGAAGACTACTTGGTTTCTAAAGGTGCCGAAATGATTTGGAAAGAAGATTGGGGCTTGAAAAAACTTGCCTACCCGATCCAAAAGAAAAAAACCGGATTTTATCATTTATTCGAATTCAAATGTCCTGGAGAAGCAATTTCAGCGTACGAACTTGAATTTAGAAGAGATGACAGTATCATGAGATACCTGACTGTAAAGTTGGATAAGCATGCTGCTGCCTGGGCTGAGAAAAGAAAAGAAAGAGTTAAATCTAGTAATCCTAAGAAGTAATGGCAACATTAGAACAACAAGCTAAAGGCGGAAGTAAAGGAGAGATCAGATATCTTACTCCTTTAGAAATAGATACTAAAGTAAAAGTTAAGTACTGTCGTTTTAAAAAGAACGGTATCAAATATATAGATTATAAAGATGCTGATTTTTTGATGTACTTAGTGAACGAACAAGGTAAAATCTTACCTCGTAGGTTAACCGGAACATCGTTGAAATACCAACGTAAAGTTTCTCAGGCAATTAAAAGAGCGCGTCATTTGGCATTAATGCCATATGTAGGTGATATGTTAAAATAAAAAACCGGATCGAATTATGGAATTGATATTAAAACAAGACGTAGCTAATTTAGGATTTAAAGATGACCTGGTTACTGTAAAGAACGGTTATGGCCGTAACTATCTGATCCCACATGGATTTGCAGTTTTAGCGACTTCTTCAGCCAAAAAAGTTTTAGCCGAAACGCTTAAACAAAGAGCTTACAAGGAACAAAATGCTGTAAAAGAGGCAAATAAAGCTGCAGAGGCTTTAAAAGCCCTTGAACTGAAAATTACTGCCAAAACTGGTGAAGGTGATAAATTATTCGGATCGATCAGCAATGCAAATATAGCTGAGGCGCTTGCCGCTGAAGGTCAGGAAATTGAGAAGAAATTCATTACTGTTGCTGGTGGACTAGTGAAAAGATTAGGAAAATATAATGCTTCTGTAAGATTACACAGAGATGTTATTGTTGAACTTCCTTTTGAAGTAACTGCAGAAAAATAGATCACTGCAATAAGTTATCAACATAGTGTTATTAAAAAAAACCCATTTTTTCAAATGGGTTTTTTTTTTGTGCTAGATTTGTCCTTCAATCAAACTTAAATTCATCTCATGAAAAAAGATTATTTGCTTCTCTTCGCATTTATGTTAACATTTTTTCTTAGCGTAAATGCCCAAGTTACTACCTCAGGAATTTCCGGGGTTGTTAATGATGATGCCAACCAGGCTCTTCCCAGTGCAACCGTAGTTGCCGTTCACAACCCAACGGGAACACGTTATGGGGGAACGACAAATTTTGACGGTGTTGTCAATCTTAGAAACATGCGTGTTGGTGGCCCCTACACTATTACCATTAGCTACGTAGGGCTTCAAACTGAGGAAATCACTGATGTTTTCTTGACGCTGGGACAATCTTTTGATTTTAATGCTGTTTTAAAATCTGATAGCCAGCAACTTGAAGAAGTGGTCATCAAAATTGACGAAAACAACACTTTTAGCAAAGGACGTACAGGAGCTGAAACCAGTGTTGGCAGAAAAGAATTGACCACCTTGCCAACCATATCAAGATCCGCAGCCGATTTTACAAGGTTGGACCCTCAGGCTTCAGGAGGATCTTTTGGGGGGCGCAATGACCAATACAATAACTTCTCTCTCGATGGCTCTATTTTTAACAATCCATTTGGTCTGGATGCACCAACTCCGGGAGGGCAGACTGGTGCCCAGCCGATTTCACTTGATGCTATTGACCAAATTTCGGTGGCAACTGCTCCTTATGACGTAACTCAGTCAGGGTTTACCGGGGCTTCTGTAAATGCGGTAACCAAAAGTGGAACAAATGAATTTCATGGTACTGCTTATGGCTTCTTTAGGAATCAGGATATGACCGGCGGAAAGATTAATGGGGAAAAAATATTTGTACCAAAGCTAGAGCAAAAACAATACGGTTTCAGTATTGGCGGACCAATTGTGAAAAACAAGCTTTTCTTTTTTGCTAATTTCGAAAAAGATGATAGAGTTGATTCTGGTTCTGACTGGTTACCAAATACAGGATCAGGCGCAGTAAATGAATCCAGGGTATCACTTTCAGATATGGAAGATGTAAGAGACAAACTCGTAGGATTAGGTTACGACCCAGGCGCTATTCAAGGCTATACGCATAATACGGAATCAGTTAAGGGGATTTTAAAGCTGGATTGGAATATTTCTGATAACCACAGATTAGCTTTGATCTATAATTTTCTAGATGCCTCTAAAGACAAACCTGCGCATCCAAGTGCCTTAGGCTTCAGAGGGCCAAGTGCCAACACCATACAATTTGAGAATGCCGGATATCAAATCAATAATGAACTCCATTCATTTCTCGCCGAATTAAATTCAAACTTCGGTGACAATTTTACCAACAAATTCCAGATTGGATATAGTGTATTCAATGACTTTAGAAATCCTTTTTCGACTCCAGCTCCGAGTATTACCATACAGGAAAACGGATCAAATTATATCATTGCAGGTCATGAGCCATTTTCAGTCAACAACAAATTAGATCAAAAAGTATTCCAAATGACCAATAACCTGACCTATTTTGTGGGGCAGCATTCAATTACAGCAGGAGTCTCGTTTGAAAAATTTAGTTTTGGAAATTCATTTAATCTAGGGGCATACTCAGCGTCAGGTACTTTCTTTCCAACTGCATTCTCTGTAGATGATTTTTTGAATGATGAAATTTTTATCGTTGGTGGAACAGTTGAAGACCTATTGGATGGTGCCACGGCTGCGCATGAAAGTTTAGTGAGCAACGGCCAGGGTAACCCTGGAGGGTTTAGCTGGTACAAAGCTGATTTTGGCCAATTTGCCTTCTATCTTCAGGATGAGTGGAATGTAACGGATGATTTCAGAATGACTTTAGGTTTGCGTTTTGATAAACCCTTATATTTTAATACATCGCAGCATGCGGAAGATTTTATTGAAACACAATGCTGCTATAACCCGAATATAGAATATTTTGACCCTAAAACAGGAGAAGAGGCCTTTTTTGACAGTACAGAAATGCCAACAGGTCAAATTTTGTTCTCTCCAAGATTCGGATTTAACTGGGATGTTAATGGAGATAGCAAATTTCAACTTCGAGGAGGAACGGGTATCTTTACGGGCAGGTTACCCTTTGTATGGATAGGAAACCAGGTTGGTTCACCAAATAGCTTCTTCTATCAGGTAGTAGATCCTGATTTTAAATGGCCACAGGTCTGGAGAACGAATGTTGGTGTTGATTACCGTTTTGACAATGATTTGATCCTTTCTTCTGATGTAAGCTACACAAAAGACATCAATGGAGCCCATGTTCAGAACTGGGGCTTGAATTCACCTTCAGGAACTTTGAACGGAGTTGATAACAGGGCCATTTATACAGGCGATGACAGGAACTCAGCTCAAAACGGAGCTTTTGTTTTTACAAATTCTGACAAAGGCCGTATTTGGAATTGGTCTGCAAAAGTTGAAAAAAGCTTTGTAAATAATTTCTACTTTAGTGCAGCTTATAACTTTATGAATTCGAAGGATGTGAATTCAATCGAAGCCGAGATTACCGGGGATGCATTTGCCGGCAATCCAGCACTGAACAACGTGAACAATGATGTGCTGTCATATTCAAAATATGGTGATGATCACAGATTCATTGGTGTAATATCCAAACAGTGGAGTTACGGTTCAAATGATAAATGGGGCACATCCATTTCATCTGTGCTTGAATTCGCTCAGGGCGGAAGGTTCAGTTATACTTACGGGGGTGATATCAATGCCGATGGATCCAATCTCAATGATTTGATTTATGTGCCTACTGAAAGTGAACTTGGTCAAATGGAATTTGCCGCTGCCGGCCAGGCAGAAGCATTTAATGATTTTATCGAACAAGATAAATACCTAAAAGGCCGCAGAGGTGAGTACGCGGAACGTTATGCAAGCTTATCTCCTTGGAGAAACAGAATTGACCTGAAAATTATTCAAGATTTCCATTTCAATCAAGATAAAAAGAAACAAACCATTCAATTTAGTATTGAC
>JBFFLO010000265.1:0-4532 GCA_041554895.1 Lutimonas sp.
CTTTTACTTTCAGCTAATGCTGCAGCCATGGAAAATGGAGCCAATTTTGTCAATTCAGCCCTTTTTATGGTGAATGAACAGAAGTATTTTGCTTCTACAGAAGGTTCTTATATCGATCAGGATATTCATAGGATCTGGCCAACTTTCGGGGTAACAGCGATTGATCGCGGGGCAGGAAAATTCAAATCCCGTCAGGCTTTGAGCGCACCGATGGGTCTTGGTTATGAATATATGGACGGACTTGAAAGTGAGAAACTTGAAGGACCTGAAGGATTAAGGTTATACAGAAACAGTTATGATATCATCGAAGATGCCACTATAGCTGCAAAACAAGCCAAGCAGATGCTTACTGCCAAATCGGTTGAAGCAGGAAAATATGACCTTGTACTTGAGCCTAACCACCTTGGTCTGACCATTCATGAATCTGTCGGGCACCCTCTCGAGTTGGATCGCGTATTGGGCTATGAAGCAAATTATGCAGGTACAAGTTTTGCTACGCTCGATAAAATGCAATCCAAGACATTTAATTACGGCAGTGAGATCGTGAACCTTGTAGCAGATAAATTACAACCGGGATCGCTAGGAGCCGTTGGATATGATGATGAAGGTGTGAAAACAAAAGAATGGGACCTTGTTAGAAACGGAATTTTGACGAATTACCAGGCCATACGTGATCAGGTTCATATGATTGGACAGAATGAATCTCATGGATGTTGCTATGCCCAGAGTTGGAACGATGTACAGTTCCAGAGAATGCCTAATGTGTCATTGGAGCCGGGAAAAGAGGAATATTCTATCAATGATATGATCAAAGACGTGGAAAAAGGAATTTATATTGCGGGACGTGGTTCTTACTCGATCGATCAGCAACGTTATAACTTCCAATTCGGAGGTACGGTCTATTATGAGATAAAGGACGGAAAAATAGTGGGTATGCTTGATGATGTTGCTTACCAGTCCAATACCCAGGAATTTTGGAATTCATGTGTTAAAATATGTGACAAGAGTGATTACCGTATGTTTGGATCATTTTTCGATGGCAAAGGGCAACCTTCTCAAATTAGTGCTGTATCGCATGGTAGTTCAACCTCGAGGTTTAACAATGTTAATGTGATCAATACGGGAAGAAGTATTTAATCAATCGTTTTATAACTAATAAAAACATTATGGCAATATATACAAAAGAAGAAGCAAGAAAAATTTTGGAAAAAGCACTCAGCTTTTCCACTGCAGATACTTGCGAAATAAATATTAGTGGTAGTGAAAGCGGCAACATTCGTTATGCTCGTAACACGGTTTCCACTTCGGGTCACAGGTCTAACCAAGAGTTGGTAGTTCAGTGTAATTATGGACAAAAGGTGGGAACTGCCACCATTGATGAATTCGATGATGCATCACTAAAAAAAGTGGTGGAAAGAGCGCAGGAACTGGCCAAGCTTTCACCTGAAAATCCTGAATTTATGGGGCCTTTAGGACCTCAGGTTTATGATGAAGGGATCCAGTACAGTGAGGCAACGGCAAATATTACCCCCGAGTTCAGAACGAAGGTGGCCGAGAGCAGTATCAATCCTGCAGCTGCGAAAGACGTCACGTCGGCAGGGTTTTTCAATGACTCACTGCAATTTCAAGCAATGATCAATTCCAATGGACTTTTTGCTTATAACAAAAGTACCGTTACAGATTTTACAGTGACCATGAGAACCAACGATGGTACAGGGTCAGGTTGGGTCACAAGAGACTTTAATGATGTTTCGAAATTTGATCCGGCGGAGGCTGCCAATACGGCGATAGATAAGGCCATACTATCAAGAGAAGCGAAGGCGATTGAGCCAGGTAAGTATACGGTGATTTTGGAACCAGCGGCTTCTATAGGATTGTTAGGAAACATGTTTCGTTCCTTGAACGCAAGAAGGGCCGATGAAGGCAGAAGCTTTATGTCTAAGGAAGGCGGAGGCACTAAATTGGGTGAAAAGATCCTGGATGAGCGTATAAATGCATACTCTGACCCATTGCATCCGGATGTGCCAACATCTACTTGGAATTCTGCAGGTCAACCACTTAAAAAAACAGTCTGGATAGAAAATGGGGTAGTTAAAAACTTATCCTATGACAGGTTTTGGGCCAAGGAGAAAGGCGTTGATCCTGTACCGTTTCCTTCTAATGTAATCATGGAAGGCGGAGATGCTTCACTCGAAGACCTGATCAAAAGCACAAAGAAAGGCATATTAGTCACCAGGCTTTGGTACATCAGGAGTGTCGACCCGCAAACACTCTTATATACAGGGCTTACACGTGATGGGACTTTCTATATTGAAAATGGTAAAATCAAGCATCCCGTTAAGAATTTCAGGTTTAATGAGAGCCCTGTTATTATGCTTAATAATCTGGAGACCTTAGGGAAGCAAGTAAGAATCGATGGTAACTTAATACCTTACATGAAGGTAAGGGATTTCACTTTTACCAGTCTTTCAGATGCGGTCTAAGTGAGTATAACTAAAGATAGCTGGTTGTTTGATTTGATCTGACAACCAGTTTTTTATTAGGAACAACTCTCTTTAAAATCAATTTTTAAGCTAAATGATAATGGCAACGAGTAATGATTTTTTCTTTACAAGATTGCAATACGAATCAGGCGACTGGGATGTGGATCAGAGGATGCCTTCTAATTTCCTGAATTCACTTGTTGAATATACCACGCTAAAAGTCGATACCAAGGAAAATATTGTCCCCTTGAGCAGTGATGAGATTTTCAAATGCCCGTTTTGTTACATTTCGGGCCATAAACTGGTGCAATTCACCAAAAAGGAAAGAGAAAATTTTGAGCAGTATGTCAGAAACGGAGGGTTTGTATTCGCAGATGACTGCAACCATGATATTGACGGCCTGTTTGCCAAATCATTTGAGCGGCAAATGGAAGTCATTTTTGGCCCTAAGGAATTAAAAAAGATCCCCAACGACCATGAACTTTATACTATTTTCTTTGAGTTCGAAAATGGCCCGCCAACAACTTCTCAGGAATTGAATGGCTGGGGAGATGATATTGTACATGATTATTTAAAGGCCATTGAAATCGAAGGAAGGATAGGGGTGCTGTACAGCAACAAAGATTACGGTTGCGAATGGGATTATGATTTTAGGAACAAGCGCTGGTATAAAATAGATAATACAAAATTTGGGGTAAATATTGCCATGTATGCGATTACTTCATAAATATGAATTAGAATGGATAAAGAATTACGTGAAGTTGAGCAGGAGTTAAAAGTACTCAATGCCAAACTTGTGGATCTTAAAAACGAGATCAGTAAAGTTATTGTGGGCCAGGAAGAGACCGTGGAACATTTGTTGATCACTTTTCTCGCCGGTGGACACGCTTTGTTGGAAGGGGTTCCCGGACTGGCAAAAACACTGATGATCAAAACCTTGGCTCAAACCATACATTTAAAGTTTAGCCGTATTCAGTTTACCCCTGATTTGATGCCTTCGGATATTATCGGTACGGAGATTTTGGAAGAGGACCACAGTACAGGAAAGAAGTTTTTTGAATTTAAGAAGGGGCCGATTTTTGCCAATATTATATTGGCTGATGAGATCAACAGGACACCACCCAAAACCCAGGCAGCCCTTTTGGAGGCCATGCAGGAATTTGAGGTGACCTATTCGGGAAAAACCTATCATCTTGACAGCCCGTTTTTTATCCTGGCCACACAAAACCCCATTGAACAATCGGGAACCTTTCCATTACCTGAGGCCCAACAGGACCGCTTTTTGTTTTATATAAAAATAGGTTACCCAAGCGAAGCCGAAGAGAAAAGCATCTTGGTGAGCACCACCGGTGCTAAAAAAGAAGCCGTCAAGCCGGTGATCACTGGTGAAGAAATTATACGTTTACAACAATTGGTCAGGCAGGTACCCATTAGTGATGAACTTGTTGACTATGTAAACAGGGTGGTCAGGGCAACAAGGCCAACGACCTCTGACAGTGATTTTGTAAAAGAATGGGTCGATTGGGGCGCAGGTCCGAGAGCTGGCCAGGCCATGATCCTTACAGCAAAGGCGCGAGCCTTGCAACAAGGACGCTTGTCGGTAACACTGGATGACCTTAAAAATGTTGCTTATCCCGTTCTTAGGCATAGAATCATCGTTAATTTTAAGGCAGAAGCAGAGGCCATTACTTCTGATGATGTAACAAGGGAACTGCTAAAAGACCTGGGATTTTTTCAAAAGAACAAAAAATAAGTGAAACAGGATTATCACCAATTACTACAGGCCAAGATCATCAACAGTGTGTCTGGGCTTGCCCTGATATCAAGGGTGATCGTGGATGGTTATCTTTCTGGATTAAACAGGAGCCGCCGGGTAGGATCGGGGCTGGAGTTTAGCCAGTACAGGGGCTATGAACCGGGTGATGATTTGAGATTGCTTGACTGGAAGATGCTGGCAAGGTCGGGTCGCTATTATTTAAAGCAGTCAGAAGTTGAAACCCATATTGCTGTAAAATTCATACTTGATTCGAGCAGGTCCATGCTCCATAC
>JBFFLO010000266.1:0-4491 GCA_041554895.1 Lutimonas sp.
CAATGATGGAGCCGAAACTGACCTTGATCTTGGACACTATGAAAGGTTCTTGAATATTCCTACTTCCCAGGCCAATAATGTCACTACGGGTAGGATATACCAAACTGTAATCAACAAAGAGAGGAAAGGGGATTATCTCGGGAAAACCGTTCAGATCATTCCTCACATCACCAACGAAATCAAAAGACGCATCAAAATCCTTGGTCAAACAGGAGAATATGATATCGTAATTACTGAAATAGGCGGTACCGTTGGCGATATAGAATCTTTGCCTTATATAGAGTCTGTCAGGCAATTAAAGTGGGATCTTGGCAAGCACAACGCCATCGTAATTCATTTGACGCTGATTCCTTATTTAGCTGCAGCAAAGGAATTAAAGACGAAACCAACCCAGCATTCGGTCAAGGAACTCATGCAAAGTGGCATCAGTCCGGATATACTGGTTTGCAGAACCGAACACCATATTGGTGACGATATCAAAAGAAAATTAGCCTTGTTCTGTAATGTAGATAAGGAATCTATCATAGAATCCATAGATGCGGAAACCATTTATGACGTACCCAACCTGATGCTTCATGAAGGATTACATGAAGTTGTTCTTGGCAAGCTCGATCTAAAAGCTTCTAAAAAACCAGTGCTTACCCGTTGGAATCAGTTCCTTTCGAATTATAAAAATCCTGAAGGAACCGTTGAAATAGGGTTAGTTGGCAAGTATATCGAATTACAGGATGCCTATAAATCAATCCTGGAAGCTTTGGATCATGCCGGTGCCCAAAACAAGCTAAAGGTAAATATTCATCCTATTCATTCTGAAGATCTAACAGAACAAAATGCAAGTGAAAAGTTAAAAGGCCTGCAAGGTTTGGTGGTTGCTCCCGGTTTCGGTGACCGGGGAATAGAAGGAAAAATTGCTGCCGTTAGGTACGTCAGGGAAAATAACATCCCTTTTCTTGGAATTTGTTTGGGCATGCAGATGGCAGTCATAGAATATGCCAGAAATGTATTAAATCTTAAGAATGCCAATTCTACTGAAATGACAAGGAATACTCCCCACCCGGTTATTGACATCATGGAAGACCAAAAAATGGTTACAGAAAAAGGCGGAACCATGAGGCTTGGAGCCTGGGATTGTAAATTGGAAAAAGATTCGAAAGCCTTTAACATATATGGTAAGGAACTCATTAGCGAAAGACACAGGCATCGTTATGAATATAACAATGATTACCTTAAAAAATTGACTGAAGCCGGCCTGATCCCTACAGGGCTAAACCCAAAAACCGGTTTAGTAGAGATTGTTGAAATTCCAACCCATAAGTGGTTTGTTGGAGTTCAATACCATCCCGAATATAAAAGCACTGTTTTGAATCCGCATCCTTTGTTTGCTGCTTTTGTTCTGGCCTGTTCTGAGAAATAAATAAAAAAAGGCAGTCTGTTATGACTGCCTTTTTTTAAAAAATTAGGAATATTTTATTCTACTCCATCTTCCTCTTTTGCTTCATCATTTGAAGCAACTTCAATCTCTTTTAGATCCATCTTACAAACAGGGCAAGTACCTTCTTCAGCGTATGTTTTTTCTGCTTCGCACTTCATTGGGCACTGATAAGTTGTCATCGCCATTTCATAACCATGGTCATGCTCTTCTGAGGCATCATCATGTATGGCATGTTCTTTTTCGTCCATGACCTCTTTGCTTGCATTACCTTCCTTTTTTCCATTGTTACATGCTGTAACTGCAAATGCAATTGACAGTGAAAGCAACAATATTTTACTTATTTTTTTCATTTATTTATGATTGATTATACGCCGCAAATATAAGTTAAATTATGGGAAATCATAAAAATTTAAAATATCCAAAACCCCGGTATGAAATTGATCATATATAATCGAGAAAATAACCTTGGATCATTTGTTATCGGCCAATTTTTGCTTAAAAAAATGGCGATTAGTTACCATAAATTCATTAAAATGCTCAGGTTTGAAAAACAAACAATTAATCAAACGAATGACATTGCTGTAATCAATATTGCTATGGCAATGATGAAGGCTATTATTTTATCTAGTACTTGCAACATAGATCAAATGTAGTACTTATAACCAAGGTGTAATTTTAAATTTATGTTAAATTATTTCTTTAACTGTTAACTGTTTATAATAAAATGCAGGCAGTAATATTAAAACAAATAGCGGGTGAATCAGAAATCTTCTTACATAAAAAGCGAACAGGTATCCTCCTGATAGTTCACCTTTCAAAATAATAAAAAAGGTAATGCCTAAAAAGATGAAGGCAATTGAATAGAACTTGACAGAAAAGATCAAAAAATCCCTGTTTTGAAACGCAACATAGATAATCATCAGTGATATTAAGGTATTCAACCCGTACCTAAAGATCAAATGAAACAATAATTTAGAACCGCTAAACACCGGGATCGGATCATAGAGATATCCGTTTCTAAAATATTCAATAAAAGGGTCATAGAACAAATCATTCTGAAAAGCCCTTACAAGGACCAAGGCCAAAAACAGTAACAAAATGATCAATATTCGAGCCTTTCTATCCATTTGTATCCTTGTTCAAATTTGAATAGTACTTTACCCAGGTAATCCATAAAACAAAAGTTAGGCCATAGATTATTGCAGGAAACACAAGGTCGTGCAAGATCCCCTGGTATTGAGGCAGCTTTTGATATAAAACACTTATTGCTATGATTCTAAGTATATTAACAATATAAATAAGAACACTTCCAAATAAACCAAACCAAAGCGTACTCACAAAACTTCCTGAAAACGCGATAATAAAGGATAGAAAAAGGATGATGACGCTTATCGATGTACATCCTTCCACAATACGGGAAACATAATCGCCATTAAGGATGAACTTCACTGACAATTCCTCAGAATGCTGTTCAATTTCGGCATCGTAACCCAGCATTTCCGATACCTTATACACATGATTTGCAACTGTTCCGGTAATTGGGGAACATACAAATACATCAGCCTTTTGCTGTGTTTTATTCAAGTAAAAAGAATAGGCCCCAAAAAGAATAAAATAAGTAGCAAAGAATTTTACTAAAAAAACAATTATCGCTTTATTTTTCTTCAAAGATTGAATAGTTTTACCCGGTAAATTTATACCAAAGATTTAGACTAAATGGATATCAGGAACAAAATTAATCAAATAATAGAGAGTGCTATTGTCAATTCCGAAAAATTACAGGAAATATGTGACCTATTAAAAAATACTTTCCCTCATTTTCACTGGGTTGGATTCTATTTTGTTCATGGAAACAAGAAAGAATTAAAACTGTCCGTTTTTGCAGGCAAACCAACTGAACATACCATTATCCCTTTTGGAAAAGGAATCTGCGGGCAAGTAGCCCTAAGTAATGAGAATTTTATCGTTCAAGACGTCAGTGGCCAAGACAACTACATCTCGTGTGGGATTGACGTAAAATCAGAAATCGTTGTTCCCATCTTTCAGGAAGGTAAAAATATAGGGCAAATTGATATTGACTCCCATGATCTGGCACCCTTCACAAAAGAAGACGAAGACTTTCTGGAATTTGTTTGCTCGAGAGTCGCCTCCCTTGATTTAAGATCGATTATCAGTCGCGATCCATCCTGAGCCTAATAATAAGCGCTGATATGATCGTAATAAGTGCGATCATAAACATGGCATATTTGATTCCCAAAAGATCTGCTATTATGCCGGTTAAAATTGCTCCAATGGCATAACCCATATCTCTCCATAATCTGAATACCCCAATGCTTTCAGCCCTTTGAACAGGATTGGTGTATGCTGCAATACCGACCAAAAAAGTCGGGTACACCATGGCCGTCCCAATCCCCAAGAGCGCTGATAAAACGATAAATTGATAAAATTGATTGGACATAGCCATAAGGATCAGAGAAATACCCTGTATAAACATTCCCCAAAATAACAGTGAGCGCTTAGGTAGTATATCCGCCAGCTTGCCTGTGAACAACTGGCCCACCCCCCAAACTGCGGGGTAAACAGATGCGATCATACCGATTTGCTTCAAATCAAAATTAAGGCCAGCGAGAAGTATCGGGAATAAACCCCAAACCATACCATCATTCAAATTGTTGACCATTCCTGCCTGAGAAATGGATCCCAGGTTCTTATTTGACCAGCTGGTTTCCCAAAATACTTTCTTCAGTAGCTTTTTATCGCTAGTTGCGGATTCTTTGGCCACATGATGCTTTGTGTCGTGTATAAAAAAAACAGAAAATACCAAACCCAATACAGATAAAACAATGCCGATATAAAAGGGATAAGGAATGAGGCCATATGTTGAAGCGATCCAACCTGTAAAAAAAGCCACACCACCAACTGCCAGGTAACCAGCTGACTCATTCAGGCCCATGGCAAGTCCCCGGTCCTTTTCTCCTACCAGGTCGATTTTCATCACTACGGTACTCGACCAGGTAAGCCCCTGATTGATACCCAGTAATAAATTTGCAAATACGATC
>JBFFLO010000267.1:0-4459 GCA_041554895.1 Lutimonas sp.
ACCTCTACCAGCTTTTTGGTATCACCAAGGTCTTTTTTTAAGGCTTGCATGGAATCCAGCACATTGCCTTTGATTTTTTGGTAAAATGTTTTTTTGACAACTTTATATTCCTGATAGGAACTTGATTTTCTATATAAATAATCAAACTGACTTTCGATTGTACCATTATCTAAAGATGGTTTTGGGCCCGTTTCTTCTTCAGTCTGCCCAAAAGCAGTTGTGCCGAAGCAAAATAAAAAGGTGAAAGTTAAAACAGTGATGAATTTTTTCATTTCAATGTTATTTGATTAATAAAATTATAATATGCTATTAAACAGTAACATACCTATTTTTTCTATAGTAGAAGATCCAAGATGTCAGGTTGAATAAACGTATTATAACCGTTCTCTAACTAATTGTAAGAGGGCTCTAAAATTAAATAAATTTAGCATGTCTGCAAAAATTATTTTAAGGCTTCCCTAAATAAGCTTATCGGATGTTTTGCTTTTCTTTTTGTTCCGTCAATAATTTGATGCCTGCAACTTGTACCCGAAGCAATAATTTCAACATCACGACCATAATTACGGATCTTTGGAAACAGGGTATCTTCACCCACTTGCATGCTTAATGCATAATGTTCCTTTTCATATCCAAAGGATCCCGCCATACCACAACAACCAGTATTCATGATGCTCACCTGATAATTTTTAGGGAGGCTCAACATGCTAAAGGTAGCTTTCATATTTGAAAGGGACTTTTGCTGACAATGCCCGTGTACCTTAATGTTTTTAGTTTTTAATGTAAACTGATCCTCCTTGATATGCCCTTTATTAATTTCTTTTTCGACAAACTCTTCAATGGTATAGGTACTTGCTGCAATTTCTTTAGCAGCTTGCCTGTCATCGGCAAGCCTGAGGTACTCATCTCTAAATGTCAGAAGGGCAGAGGGTTCTATGCCTACCAAGGGGGTCTCTTTAGTGACTTTATCTTTAAAAAAGTCAACGTTTTGATTTGCAAGCGCTTTGGCCTGGTCAAGCAACCCTTTTGAAATAAAGCTTCTGCCGCTTTCTTTATGATCGGTCATGATCACTTCATATCCTAGTTTTGTTAACGCTTCTATACAGTCTCTCCCGACAATGTCGTCGTAAAAATTTGTAAATTCATCGATAAACAAATAGACCTGACCCCTGGGAGCAAGTTTTTCGGTGAATTGATTTTTATGTTTTTTATACCATTTTCTAGTTGTTACCCTGGCCAATTTTGGAATACTTCGTTCTACCGCGACCCCCATAAACCTTTTTGCTACATTGGTGCTGAGTACCAGATTGGTTACAGAAGGCATAAGAGATCCAAGTTTATTGTATTTCACATTGTCTGCGAACAACCGGGTTCTAAAGGAAATTCCATGCTCTTTTTGGTATTGATATAAAAATTCAGCTTTTAAGGCGGCTACGTCAACGTTGCTTGGGCACTCACTGGCGCAGGCCTTACAGCTTAGGCAAAGGTCAAATACCTCTTTTAATTCTTTATGATCAAAGCGGTTTGCTTTCTCGCTATTTGTCAGAAACTCTCTGAGTACGTTTGCCCGTGCGCGTGTCGTGTCTTTTTCATTTTTTGTGGCGCGGTAACTGGGACACATGGTACCTCCGGCAAAAACGGGTTTTCTGCAATCACCCGATCCGTTGCATTTTTCAGCAGCTCTCAGTATGCCTTCTGAATCAGAAAAATCCTGAATGGTTTCGATCACAGGCTCTTCCCGATTTGGAACGTATCTCAGGGAAGTATCCATTGGCCAGGGATCAATAATCTTTCCAGGGTTGAATATTTGCTGAGGATCAAAAACAGTTTTGACCTTTCTCATGAGTTCAACATTTTTTTTGCCCAGCATTAGTTCCAGAAATTCTGACCTTACGATTCCATCCCCATGTTCTCCACTCATAGAACCTTTATATTTTTTGACGAGTTCAGCGACTTTGGTGGTGATTTCACGGAATAAATGAAGGTCTTCCTCTTTTTTAAGATTTAGGATAGGTCTTAGATGCAGTTCCCCGGCCCCTGCATGTGCATAGTATACTGCTTCCTGGCCAAACTGTTTCATCATGGCCGTGAACTCAGCAATATATTGGGGCAAATCCTTTACCTCAACCGCTGTATCTTCGATGCAAGCCACGGCTTTTCTGTCGCCCACTATATTACCCAGCAGGCCCAGTCCTGCCTTTCTTAAAGTGCCCGCTTTTTCAATATCTTTTCCTTCAAGGATAGGGTAGGCATAACCAAAATTCCGGGCCTTAAGATCAGCTACCAGGTTTTCAGCAAGTTTGGTGGTTTTTTCCAACTCTTCACTGGCCACTTCCAACATAAGAATCGCCTCAGGGTCACCTTGAACGAAGAATCGGTTCAAGAGTTGTTCGCGATTGTTTTTCGTACAATCGAGAATTTTTTTATCCATTAATTCACAAGTGTATAAATTGTGTTCCATGGCTACCACAACCGCTTCAAGACCTTCTTGTATCGTAGAAAAATGCGCTGCGACCAGCATATTGTGCTTTGGAGGAAGCTCATCCAGAGATAGCGTAATGTCTGTGGTAAATGCTAAAGTCCCTTCGCTACCACAAAGTAATTTCGATAGATTGATGGGCCCTGTGCTGTCTGAAAAAACCTCATTGTTCAGCAGGGCATCAATCGCATACCCGTTATTTCGCCTGTGGATCCCTGGTTTGGGAAATTCCCTTTCAATTTCTTCCCGGGCCTCTGTTTTGGACAACTCTGTGAACAGTAAATTATATATCTTGCTTTCAAGGCTGTTTCCTTTGAGTTTTTCTCTAAAATCTTTAGCAGACAGTGATCCAAAAAAACAATCAGAACCATCTGATAATATCGTGTTCATCTCCAGTACTTTATCCCGGGTCACACCAAATTGAATGGAAGTTGTGCCCGAAGAGTTATTACCGACCATACCACCCAGCATACATCGATTAGAAGTAGAAGTATTGGGCCCGAAAAACAGGCCAAAGGGTTTTAAAAACTCATTCAATTCATCCCTTACGACGCCAGGTTCGACCCTCACTGTTTTTTTCCGTTCGTCAAAGGCCAGAATACGCGTAAAGTATTTTGAGGTATCCACAATAATCCCTTCCCCAACACATTGCCCGGCTAAGGAAGTTCCTGCTGTTCTTGGAACAAGTGACACTTTCTGTTCAGAGGCAAAAGAGATTAGGTTTTTAAGATCATTTTTATCTTTTGGATAGGCTACAGCCAAGGGGATTTTTCTGTAAACAGAGGCATCGGTAGCGTAAATATTTTTATGTAAATCATCATAGTGAAGTTCTCCATGAAGGACTTGCGATAATTGTTGCAATTCTTTGTTTATAGACATGCCTGATATGATCACAATTTAAATTTATAAGACCTGAGTACCATTGGTTACGGTATCATCAGCATGTAAAAGTACTACATCTTTGCCGTTTTGAATACCTAAAACCAGGCATTCGCTCTTAAAATTTGCTATTTGTTTGGCTTCAAAATTGACCACAGCCAACACTTTTTTGTTCATCAAAGATTCTTTCGCATAAAGAGAAGTAATTTGTGCGCTCGATTTTTTAATTCCCAGGTCCCCGAAATCAATTTTCAGCTGGAAAGCAGGGATCCGTGCCTGAGGAAAATCCAGTACTTCAATTACAGTACCTACCCTTATGTCGACTTTCTGAAAATCTTCGAATGAAATATTTGTAGCAGCCATTATCTGGAAAGTTTTTCGAATACCCAAGCCGGCCCGATCAAAAGAAATTGTAGATCCTTAAAAAATGAAGGCTTTTTACCTTCGATTTTATGTCCGTAGAATTGTCCGATCCATGCCACGATAAAAATGATCAGGGAAGTTGTAAAAAGCGGCAGGTATTGCCCAAGGTAATAATTGCCCATGACAACGAGCACAGAGAATCCGAGCATTCTTAAAAAGAGTGAAAACGATAATCGCATATAGAACAATAGTAGCAAAATCAGCAGCATGCTGGCCCAATTGCCTAACATAGGATTCTTAATATTCAGCGTGTTTTGAATAAAACCAGCGGGTATGCTCATGATCATCCCGACTATGCTAAAAAAAATGGCAGGCACACAGATATAATGAATTTTTTGATTGGTTTTATTTTGATGACTCACCGCATAATCATCATACCATTGTTGTATCGTTTTCATAATAAAAAAATTAATAAAGTGAGATCATGGAATCACCAAAAAACATATCATTCCTTAAAAACCTAAGTTTAAATGCGTTAAAAATCTTATTTTTGGGAATGCTTTGAAGTAAATATAGAAATAAATTGTGATTTATGGCAAATACACCCTCCAATATGCTGCCACTGGGATCAAAGGCTGCTGATTTTGAATTGTTAGATACTGTTTCCGATAAAAAAATGTCTCTGGAACAGCTGAAAGGAAACATAGGAACCGTAGTGTTTTTTATCTGTAATCATTGCCC
>JBFFLO010000268.1:0-4446 GCA_041554895.1 Lutimonas sp.
ATTTGGTTACCGATGTCTTCCCCGCTTTGGCACTGGGACTCGGAAAAGGAGAAGAAGACATTATGAAGCAGCCCCCGCGAGATCCAAAGGAACCCATCATGACACGTACTGATTGGTACGATACCATGTTCTATGGATTATCCATCAGTATTTCTGTGCTTGGCATCGTGATCTATGCATATTATATGATGAAATTAGATTGGCATATCATTAATAATATGGCCTTCTATACCTTGGTTTTGGCACAATTGTTCAACGTATTCAACATGCCGCATCATCGGGAATCATTTTTTAATAATGAGGTAACCAAAAACATTTGGGTTTGGGGCGCTATCTTTCTGTCTTTGTTCATTACCTGGAGTGCTTATATAACTGATCCCATTGCTGAAGCCCTATCACTGCTGCCGCTCACATATGAGCAGTTTTCCTTAACGATCCTGTTTGCTTTTGGATCATTTGTGCTGGCTCAGTTGGTCAAGCGACTGAGGGGCTTGTTCGGGCCAACGTAATTATACAAGATAAAAAAAGGGGCGCCTTACCTGATCAGCAGCCGGTTGGATTGCCCCGGATCAGCTGAGCATGAATTTAGTAAAACTATATGCCAGATAGAGAGATACCAAAACAATGCCCTCTCTTTTTTGCAGTCCTTTCTTGCGGCCCAAAAACCATACAAAAATAATACTTATCAGCAGCAAGGCAGTCATGTCGTACCAAAGAACGACATTGCCCACATGTATTTTTGAAATGAGCGAACCAATACCCAATGGAACCAAAAGATCAAAAATATTGCTCCCAACGATATTACCCACTGAAAGACTTGCCTTGCCTTGAGAAAGAGCCCTAAATGAAATAGCAAGTTCCGGAAGGCTGGTTCCGAGTCCGATCACGATGGCCCCGACAAAAGATTGACCAATACCCCATTGCTGAACCATGATCAGCGCATTTTCCAAGGTAATATGCGAACTCAGAACAACAATACCCAAACTGCCGATCAACAACAGAATCGGTATAATTATGTGCTTATTATTTTCCTCTGGATGCTCATTTTTTTCAATTTTCTTTTCCCGACGGTACAAGGTCAAAATGTACATCAAAAATGCGATCAGCAGCAAAGCGCCATCATTCCATGTTATGATATTGTCAAAGGAAACAAGCGCCAATAAAATAACCGATCCAATAAGTTCGGTAGCTACTTGGCGAGTTTGGATCTCCCCTGAGGTTACATAATAGAATATGGCAATGAGGCCTATAATAATACTTATCTGGGCAACGGAGCTCCCAATGGCATTTCCGATGACCACGCCTGATGTATCGTTACCGGCCAAACTCTGCAAAGCCCCATCAATGGCTACGACCAATTCAGGAAGATCTGTTCCGAAAGCCAAAACGGTAATACCGATAAATAATTCTGAAATATTATAATGCCTTGCAATTTTAACTGCATTCCTGACAGTAAATTCGGTGCCGACCCAAAGGCCAAAAATCCCTAAAATAAGATATAAATAAGGGTTCATTACATATGTAATTATTTTTCAGCGGTATCAGCTATAAATCAGCAGTAAAGAATTCCTAAGAAATCCAGCATGCTAATCATCAGTATTAAATTTAAGAAAACTTCTTTAAAACGGCATAAAAAAACAGGTATTTATATGATCTCGCGTTTATCGTAAATCCATGCTTTTTTTTAATAATTTTTCACGTCCAGTGAACGCCGGGCCGGTACAATGGCAGTTATCAATAAAATGACCTCAGCTCCAAAACTGATGCATTTGTGTTCCTTACCGCATTGCCACAAAAAAAATAGTTTTCGGTGCGACAGTAGTTATTTTTATATTTCTTATTTTCACAGAGGGAACAGCGTCACATAAAAATTTGATAATTACCCGCCCATTAAAGAAGAGAAAAGTAAATAACCATAAAAAGTGAAGGCTTTGACTGTGAAAAAGATTGGTTCGACCCTAAGCATGTTTCAACCGATTAATGGTATGATAACTCACAAAAATGCTGTATGCACTTTCCTTTAGAAGAGCGAATTAGTAAATTTGAATAAAAAGGATAGAGTAAATCCGGATGCTTAGATGATCAAGAAAAAAGATTCCAATTAGAGATCTGCGTTCTGATGAACGTTTTAAATCAAAATACCTATGGCAAATAATAAACTTATTGAAGACCAATACAAAAGGACTAGTTTATTTGAAAAAGAAAATGTAAACTATCTGGTTAGAGTTTTAAAAAGATTTAATACTGTACCCAAGATAAACAGCATAAATATCATTACGTCTAATAGTGAGCCTGACCTATTTAAAATTGTTCCCAACAAATCGATAAAAATTGGTTCGTCCTTTTTAGACAAACCTGTTTTAGCTTTGATTTATTTAAGATATGGGATCGAATGGCAACTATGGTATAAAGCTTTGGGTATAGAAAAAGCCGATATACTTTTGTGTGATCTCGCAGCCCTTCAGGTTACTCAAATATTTTATAATCTATTACCGAAAGAGGATAAAGAAAAATTAGAAACCCTTGATTATTTTTTAGTGGATTTGATCCAAAAAAATGAAGAATTACAAACAGGATCCTTATCTAAATATAAAGACTTACAACATTTTCATGGGTTAAACAATTCAAACAGACTGTTTAAAGAGTCTTGGAGCCCAATTCTAAAAAACCTGGCCAAACCCACAGAATATTTATTGATGTCAGGGGGTGATCTCAGACTGAACATTGATGAATTTGAATTGCTGAATAAATATGGATGCCGACCATTTCCAAGACCCGAAGCATTTACTTTTGCTTCATCAACGGCAACAAGCGTGTCCAACTATGCTTTTGACAAAACGGATAAAGTCAGGACTATATTAATTCAAAACAGCTTAAAAAAAGGCCTGAAAAATGCGACCATTGAATTTTCAGAATTGTTAAAAAACAACCTAAGAAAAACGCTAAAAATAAAGGATGATTGTCAAATCATATTTTCGCCATCGGGCACCGATTCTTCTCTTCAAATAGCAGCCATTACGCAAATTATATCCGAGAAGGAAATTACGCATGTTTTGGTGGCTTCTGATGAAACCGGGAGTGGGGTGCCGACAGCCTTAAAAGGATGTCATTTTGAAAATACCACTGCTTTGAATTATCCGGTGAAAAAAGGAGAGAAGATCGAAGGTTTCAGAGATATTGATTTGATCAAAATCCCTTTTCGAGATGAAAATGGTCAATTAAAGTCAACTGCTCAATTGGATACAGAAATTTTTGCGGCTATTTCAAAAACCAACGAGTTAGGCAGGCATATTGTCTTACATGCCATGGACCAATCAAAATTGGGCTATCAATCACCTAGTGAAGAAATGATCCGTAATTTGGATACACTTGATGACTTATCAATACAAATTATTGTAGATGGTTCACAAGTCAGGCTCGATCCGATTGACATACGGAATTATTTGAACAAAGGATATATTGTTACCATAACAGGAAGTAAGTACTTTACCGGCCCTCCTTATGCCGGTGCTTTGATCGTACCTAAAAGTGTTAGTACTTCAATTACTTCTGTAAAAAATACGATACCCGAGGGTTTGACCAGTTATTACAATCATGCTGACTGGCCAACATCCTGGTTCTGTTCAAAGGATTTACCTGACGGATTCAATTATGGCTCCTATATGCGTTGGAATGCTGCCATAGTTGAAATGGACAGGTATTATAAAACGCCTATTTTATACCGAAATCTGGGGATTGAGATGTTTTGTAATTTTGTCGAAGAGTCTATTAAAGAGGCTGCTTTTTTAGAACCTCTTTTTGGAGATGAAACAAAGATCAATACTTATAACAGTGAAAAATTCGGACTTCGGAATATCAGGACAATTTTCCCTTTTTTCATCATTAGAAATGACCAGGCATTAACGATTGAGCAGGTAAAAAAGCTTTATCTTTTATTAAATTCCAATATATCGGATCAGTTTGAAGGGTCTTCTTTAGAAATCATTAGGCTCGCTGCCCAAAAATGTCATATCGGACAGGCAGTTAGTGTAAAATACGGCAATGATTTTCAAAGTGCTGTATTAAGAATAAGTTTGGGTGCGCGGGTTATATCTGAAAGTTGGGTGAACAGGGATATTAGCATATTTTTTAGGAATATAGAATTACAAATGAACCAGATCACGGTAATTATAAAAAAGATAGAGTTGATCCTTAATAATCCTGAATTGCTGGATTAAATCGCTGTTCATCAATGCATGGATTATTTTGGGCTGCTTTAAACTTTGACCCTTGGTCCTTCTGACTTTTTACTTCAACAAGGACTAACTGCGTTGATCCTGGTAAGGGGAACGATGCCAAACCTAAATCCTTTACAATTGTTTCATAATTGAGTCTTTTTTGTTTCCAGTCCTTATCAAAGAAAGGATTAACTGCGTTGATCCTGATAAGGGAACGATGCCAAACCTA
>JBFFLO010000269.1:0-4425 GCA_041554895.1 Lutimonas sp.
AGCATTAAGTTAATTGCTGTTAATAAGGTCCATCCTCCAGCCCTTAATATACTTCCGGTATCAGATGCTGAATCCAGTTCAAACATGACACCAGCACCTTCACCGCCGGTCATACCTGTTACTAGAACGGTAAGCATAAGTATCGTCGGAATGACAATCTCATTGGCGGGGATAGCCACTATATATGCCAATAATATTACTCCGTTAAGCCCTAGCAGAAAACCAAACCCATCCAGGTTTTCAATGATCCAGCCTGCCATGCTAACATCGCCTATATAAATATTAGAAATAAGCCAGATCACGGCACCGGCGGGAGCGGCAAACACAATAGCTCTCCACAGAACAATCAATGTTCTGTCTATTAAGGAAGTATATATGGTTTTCCAGAACCTTGGCGGCCGGTATGGCGGTAATTCCAGGTTAAACGTAGATACTTCCCCTTTTAAAACAGTCCTTGATAAGCCCCAGGAGACCAAAAACATAAAAGCAATTCCAAGAATAGCGATTCCCACAACTGACAATAATGAAGCCAGGCCTGAAAAAGCTTGCGGAACAACCGCCCCGATAAAAATTGTTGCGATAAGGATCTGTGTGGGCCAGCGTCCGTTACAAAGAGAGAAATTATTGGTAATAATAGCAATCAAACGCTCTCTTGGACTATCGATGATCCGGGTGGCCACAACCCCGGCTGCATTACAGCCGAATCCCATGCTCATAGTAAGTGCCTGCTTACCATGGGCGCCGGTCCTTCTAAACATATTATCCATATTGAAGGCCACCCTGGGTAAATACCCAAAATCCTCCAATAAGGTGAACATGGGAAAGAAAATAGCCATAGGAGGCAACATGACAGCAATAACCCAGGCTACGGCCAAATATACCCCGTCCAGCAAAAATCCATCCAACCACCAAGGCATCCCCAGCATAGCGGCAAAATCTTTAAGAATTGGATGAACCGTATCCAGCAGGATATCCGCTAACATGGCCGAAGGATAATTAGCTCCTTCAATGGTCAGCCATAAGACCAGTCCGAGCAATAAAAACATGATGGGAAAGCCCCAGGTTTTACTGGTAACGATTTCATCAATTTTACGATCCAATCGAAACCTCACTTTTCCAGAATCCTTGGATACAGCGCTTTCTGCGATCTCTGAAGCATCTGCATAAATTCCTTCGGCCAGATGATCGTGAAAATCTTCTCCAATTTTCCAACGAAGCTCATTGGTCATGCTGAGTATTTTGTCTATTGAATTTTTTTCCATACTACACCAATTCTCCTGTTTTTAGGGCTTCAATGATCCTGCTGTCGCCTTCAAGCAAGCGGAATGCTATCCATCTGCTATTGGGGATGTTGGGAAACTCCGTTTCAATTTCGGCACTTAATTGGTTTACGGCTTTAAGTATTTTATTCGGCACATTTTTGATCCTCCTGGGTTTGCACACAAGCTTTCCGGAGGCTATTTCGTCAACGGTTTGAATAAGTTCAGGAATTCCCCTTTGGTATCTTGCACTCGTGGCGACCACCGGGATTCCTAATTCTCTTGCCAGCATCCTTGTATCGATTTCAATATCGTTTCTTTCCGCCTCATCCATGAGGTTAAGGCATAAAACAGCTTTATCCGTAATTTCTAGAATTTGTAAAACGAGATTAAGATTACGTTCAAGCCGGCAGGCATCCGCAACAATAATGGTCACATCCGGTTTTCCAAAAAGGATGAAATTCCGAGCCACTTCCTCATCTTGTGAAGTTGATAAAAGCGAATAGGTCCCCGGAAGATCGACGAGTTTGTATTTTTTATCGCCGAATGCGAAAGCACCTTCTGCCCTGGCTACCGTTTTTCCGGGCCAATTACCAGTATGCTGACGCAATCCGGTCAAGGCATTAAATACGGTGCTTTTTCCTGTATTTGGGTTGCCAGCGATTGCGATCACATGGTCGAAATCAGTTGTATCTACTCCCAACTTTTAAAGACTTTCAGCATTATAATGGGCACATGATTCGCATGCAGATGCTTCTTTTTTTGTCATGGTTAAATTTTATTAATAAGGATTTTTGACGCCTGATCATTTCTCAGCGCAATACTGGTTCCTTTAACTCCGTATGCCACAGGATTCTTCATGGGGCTGTTAAGGTCTATCCTGATCTCTGTCCCGTTTACGAATCCGAGATCCAACAACCGTCTTCTGTTTTCACCTCTGCATTCTCTTGAAATCCCTACAATCCTGGCCAATTCACCTTTGCGTAAACTAGATAACCTTACTGTATTTTCCTCCTCCTCCAGATCCTTTTTCAATTCTGCTACCGTTATATTGGCAGCTACAATCGGAGCCAAAACAAATTCTTCTCCTTCAGCATAAAAAACAATGCGTTCGTTGCTTTTTTCCTCAACCCTGATCACTGAACCAATATGGATATTCTCTGCGAGGATCTGCCTGTATATCACATCCGGCTCATCTTCAATATGAACGATTCTCCCTAAACTATTTACAGATAAAGATGACAGCGGCTCTCCTTCTATTTCCTTTAAATCACCAAAAGTGTTCGGAATAGGGTCCCCGTGTGGATCATACATTGGGTTTCCCAACTGGTCAGCCAAAACATTGGTTTCTTCATGGCTTAAAACATGCTCCATCTCTTCTGCCCTGTCATGCCATTCAGATTTATCAAAACCCGTCTTTTCAGCTAAATATTTTTCCCATAACCTATGCACCCTGATAATCTTTAATGCATATTGTCTTCCCTCTTTGGTCAACTTAAGCAAATCACCTTCCACTTTGACAAGCTCGTTGACAGACATTTTATGCAGTGCGTCTATGATGAGACCATCTTTGATCTTCAACGAATTCGTCAATGCATTAATGTCAGTTTCGGCTCCATAACTCTCTAATCGGTATAGCTGTTTAAGAATGTCTTCCATTACTGTTTTTTCATTTGACTGCCAGTTGTTCCTAAGCAACCAATACCAGCCTTTTACCGGTCTGAAAATAATAAAGAGCAACGATGCCACCACAACGAAAATCAATAAAGCTGCTAAAGGGTCATACTGTATCATTTGACATTTTTTAAACAAAGATTCTCCGCTACATTACTAGTAATTACCAATCTGTGTGTTTTGGTTTCAATATGGTAAGAGCTATCAAAAGGTTCTATATCAATAACTTTAATTTTATCTCCCAAAGCCAGGTTCTTTTTGTTCAGATACTTCAAAAAACTTGCAGAAGAATCTCTTACACCAACAAAAACACCTGCAGAACCAATCTTCATCTCTTTTATAGTCACCGTTTTGTTCAAAATAGTTCTGCCATGAGCGTCAGGAATGGGATCCCCGTGAGGATCTAACTTGGGAAACTTTAAAAACGCATCTAGCTTATCGATCAATGCTTCTGATTTTACATGTTCAAGTTGTTCGGCAATATCGTGAACTTCATGCCAGTTAAATTGGAGCTTCTGCACCAAAAAACTCTCCCACAATCTATGCTTTCTGATCACTTTTAGAGCGGTCAACCGTCCTGTTTCAGTTAGATAAACCCCTTGATATTTCTTATATACCACCAATTCCTTATTGGCTAATTTCTTCAACATATCTGTTACTGAAGAAGCCTTTGTCTTGATCTTCCCTGCTATCAGATTTGTGCTTACTTCATTACCAAATTCCTTCTCTAATGTATAAATGGTCTTTAAATAGTTCTCTTCGGCCTGTGAATACATGATTATTTTTTTGTAAATATAAATAATATTTTAGAGTTGCCTAAATTTTAAACTGTTTTTAAAAAAATTTCTGTCAAAAGTGTTGCACAGGCTGTATTTAAAGTCAACTATGGGTATTTAAAATAAAATCTAGTTCTGTAAAAAAGAAATGGTTGAAGAAGTCATTCACAGAGATGTGCTTTCAGGATACAAAGCGTAACTAAAGTCTTTGGCCAACCCCATTGACAAAAATCAATGAATCACTTCATTTTCAAAAGCTTCAGTATATTGTTGGTAAATGTATCTACATCAATCTCCTCAATATTGATTTCAAGTGAATGATCTACGATCATGTCGACCCTATTCAGAGGAAATGCCAAGCCTGTTGCGATACGCCTTAGCATCAATACTTCCTGTTGTTCAACATGATCATCCGCTTTAACCATGATCATCAGCTCATATAATCTTTCGATTCTTTCTATACAATCAAGATGTGCAATCGTTGGGATTTTCTCAGGAAACCTTAATATCTCCCTGAACTGTTCATTTGAAATATTATACTTTTTCGAAACTTTAGCCAGAAATTCAATTTCTTTAGGCGAAATTTGATTGTCGGATTTGGCAATGCGAACAATATTGGCAAAATGGCTGATATTTCTTTTTTGCCCGATACTCAAATATAAATCAGAAATACCCATAAAATCATGTTTAATAGTTCTATCAAATATACGAATTAT
>JBFFLO010000270.1:0-4404 GCA_041554895.1 Lutimonas sp.
GCTGAAACAAGAGAAAAATCATTCCATAATATTGGTAATGTCATGATGAAACAAAAGCAATATGACAAGGCAATTGCAGCCTATAAAAATTCTCTTTTGCTGAACCCTAATGATGAAAGGACGAGATATAACCTGGCCCTTGCGCAGAAGTTGTTGAAAGACCAGCAGCAAAATGACCAAAATAAAGACCAGAACAAGGATAAAGACAAGGATCAGAATAAAGATCAGGATCAGGACGAGAATCAGGATCAGAACAGCGAGAACAAGGATCAAAACGAAGATGAAGGTGAAGATGACAAAAAAGATCAGGACCAGAACGAGGGAGACAATAAGAACGATGAGAATGATCAGCAGGATCAGAAGAACGAAGGTGACAAAAAGGAACAGAACAAGCAACCTCAGCCTAACCAACTGAGCCAGCAACAGATCGAACAGCTTTTGGAGGCGATGAACAACGAAGAAAATAAGACCCAACAAAAAGTGAATGCCAAGAAGGCTAAAGGAAAAAAAGTAAATGAGGAAAAGGATTGGTAAATAAAAGCAACAACTTATCGTTATGATGATTTGTAATGCAAGCCCGTAAAATGAAAAGGAAGTATTTAACCATATTGATATTGCTAATAACATTTCAAAGCGTTGTCTCACAGGTAACGTTTAAAACTGTTGTGAGCAAAACTGAGCTTGGCCTCAACGAAAGATTGAGAATAGAATTTTCTATTGATCGTCAGGGTGGTGATGACTTTACTCCTCCTGATTTCAAGAATTTTAAAGTTCTGGCGGGCCCCAGCCAGTCAAGCAGTTTTTCTTCTATAAATGGAAAGACATCCTATAAATTGACCTATACCTACGTTATCCAGCCGACAGCGAAAGGCACCTTCACCATTCCGTCAGCAACAGTAACTTATGAGGGAGAACAAATCAAATCAAACACGGTAAGGATCACGGTAACTGATGCGATCGAAATCCCTGAAGACCCTGAAGACCCGAGATATATAGCGCAGCAAAACATCCATCTGGTGGCAGAAGTATCAGATATGACACCTTATGTTGGCGAAAGTATTTCGGTGGTTTATAAACTGTATGTCGATATCAACCAGGTAAACGTCCAGAATACCAGAGAAGCTTCCTCGCCTTCATTTAATGGGTTTTGGAACCATAATATTGAGGTGAAAAAATGGGTGGCAAAAAACGGCACCTATGGGGGCAAACCTCATCGATTTGTGATCGTAAGAAAAACGGTATTGATACCTACTAAGGCTGGAACACTGGAGATTGAACCACTGGAAATGGAAATCACGGCAGGTGTTCCCATTGGCAGAAGGGACTTTTTCGGAAATATGTTGATGAACGATGTGAACTTCACACTCACCTCAGGTAAAAGGATAATCAGGGTAAAAGAATTGCCGTCAGAAGACAAACCATTTAACTTCAATGGGGCTGTTGGTGATTTTGAATTTTCAGTAACTCCCAGCAAGACAGAATTAAAATCCAATGAATCTGCCCAAATAAAGGTAGAACTGAAAGGTGAAGGAAACTTGAAACTAATTCAGCTCCCTGGGATTGAATCTTCCAATGGTTTGGAGGTCTATGATCCAGAGCACAAAGAGGATATAAGGACAACCTTAAATGGCTTGTCGGGAAGCATATATGATCAATATGCCGTTGTTCCGCAATCACGGGGCAAGTTCAAGATCCCTGGGGTATCCTTTTCATATTTCAATCCAAAAGAAGAAAAGTACCATTCTGTGGATACGGCTCCCATCGTGTTAAATGCTTTGACCGGAGTTGAACTATCAGATCAAGCTGTAGTAATTAACAAACAAGAAGTGATCACTAATGAAGGTGATATCCGTTATATTCATTTGAAAACAGCCTTTGTATCTACCTTAGAGGATGAGGAATTCTTTGGTTCCAACCTTTTTTATTTATTAATGGTCGTTCCTTTGTTATCTATCCCTTTAGGTATTTTTATAGGAAGAAAAAAGCAGGAAAGAGATAGCGATATTGTCGGGAATAAAAGAAGGAAGGCAGACAGGCTTGCTAGAAAATTCTTGTCTCAGGCAAGAAAGGAATTGGGTAAAAAGGAGGCATTCTATATCGCATTGGAGAAGGCGCTTCATAATTACCTAAAGGCAAAATTGCATGTTGAAACCTCTGAGATCTCCATAGAAAAAATTGCTGAGATTTTGCATAATAAGCAAGTGGATGAGGCAACAATCAGTGAATTTAGCAAGGTATTGGAAAATTGTGATTATGCGCGCTACACACCATCAACTGATGTTATGATGAATCAGGAATACGAGAATGCAAAAACGGCTATTTCGAAAATTGACAAGCAACTGTAATAAAAGAAAGTTTAAAATTATACATGTTGAAATTTTTAGTACATATTGTTTTTATTGCCCTTTTATCGCTGACAGGGGAGCACATGCAGGCACAGGTTCCTGATAGCTTGTTTGTCGCGGCAAATAAATCGTACCAGCAGGAAAACTATATGGAGGCCTTGGAGCTCTATCAGAAAATTGAGAAATTGGACCTGGAATCAGCCGCGTTATTTTTTAATATGGGCAATATCTATTACAAAACAAATCAGGTAGCGCCGGCGATTTACTATTATGAAAAAGCCCTTAAACTTGCCCCAAATGACAAAGATGTTCAGTTTAACCTGGCATTTGCAAACAGGATGATACTGGATAATATAGAACCTCTTCCGAAAAGTCTTTGGCAAAAGTTTATGGATGGAGTCATCTTAAGTTTTACTTATGAGACCTGGGCTAAAGTAGCGGTTAGTTTGGCATTTGTATTTGCCATTCTATTCCTAATGTATCATTTTTCTTACAGTACAGGTAAAAAACGTATATATTTTATTACCAGTATTTTATCTGTGATATTTGTGACCACTTGTTTGTTTTTTGCCTACAGGAACAAGCATTATGTCGACAATAATATTGAAGCGATTATTTTCTCTGCTTCAGCCGAAGTTAAAAGCGCCCCAACCAGCTCGAGTGATGTTTATTTTGAACTGCACGAAGGAACCAAGGTGGTTATATTGGAAACCTTGGATAATTGGAAAAAGATCAAAATTGCTGATGGAAAAATTGGCTGGATCAATACCAGTTCCCTTAAGGAAATTTAATTTTTTTTAAGAACCGATACTATGGTTACATTACTGCTCAGGAAGGTTTTATTTAACTTTATCAAACAGCTTTTTTAAAAAATGTTAACTTTTTGAAATCAAAGACATTAGTCAGCCGATGACTTAAGCCAAGGGCTCACTTAAATGAACCTTTTAGTCTATGGTTAAGGTTTAAAACAAACTGGTAGTATCTCACCTTTGGCTAAACAATATTTTTCAACAAGATCTTGGCTTAAGGTTTTGGAATAATCCACTTCGTGAACTTTGAATCCTGCGCTTCGTAGTCGATTGAAATAATCTTTACCATAAATTCTGACATGATCATATTGCCCAAAATGTTTGGCTCTATCCTCAGGAGTGACAATACTGGCATCTTCGTATGTACTTTCTCTGGCGAGTTCCTGAGGCACCTGAAAAATGCCCATACCTCCGGATTTCATTACCCTGAATAATTCCTTCATGGCCTTGATGTCGTCCTCTATATGTTCCAATACATGGTTACAAAAAACAATGTCGAATTCATTATCAGGAAAAGGGAGGTTGAGTATATCAGCCTTAACGTCCACAATAGGCGAATAAAGATCTGCCGTCGTATAATCAAGGTGTTTCATCTTTTTAAAGATCGATAAGAAGCACTGTTCAGGAGCCATGTGTAAAACCTTTAGTGGCTTATGGAAAAAGTCTGTTTCATTTTTAAGGTACAGCCAAAGAAGGCGATGCCGTTCTAATGAAAGTGTGCTTGGCGACAATACATTGGGCCTTTGCTGCCCGTAACCATAAGGTAAAAATCGTCTAAAACTTTTCCCGTCAATAGGATCGGTATATGTATTCCCTTTTAACCAGAATGCAAGAAACGGCCTGGCCAAATAACTCATTTTTATCAAATAAGGGCGAGGGACCGTATTCAGCACCAATTTGAAGATCTTCATGGAATACTTACTTAGTTTGCTCTGAATTCGTCTTCTTCGTTTGTCACAATACCCAAAGCCTCGTTGATATATTTAAAAGTAGAAAGCAATTCAGGTTTTCCATTCAATATAGCCACATCATGTTCAAAATGGGCACTGGGTTTTTCATCGGCAGTTTTAATCGTCCACCCATCGCTGAATTGCCTGATTTTATGGGTCCCCAAATTGATCATAGGCTCAATGGCAACGACCATTCCTTCCATAAATTTCTTGCCCTTTCCCCGTCTGCCATAGTTCGGCATTTCAGGATCTTCATGCATCTCTCTTCCAAGGCCATGTCCAACAAGTTCTCTCACAACC
>JBFFLO010000271.1:0-4400 GCA_041554895.1 Lutimonas sp.
CCCAGAAGTTATCTTTTTTATTGCCCTTGAGGATTTTGTTGGCAGGAATATGCTCGAGCCAAAAATCATAAGCTTCCTGATCAAAACCTAGTTGATCTTCTTTGTCACCTTCAAATACGGTGACATACAGATTGTTCTTATCAATTTTAAAAACTTCTGTCAATAGCTCCCAGGCCCAGGCAATAGCTTCTTTTTTAAAGTAGTCACCAAAACTCCAGTTACCAAGCATTTCGAACATGGTATGGTGATAGGTATCCATACCCACTTCTTCCAGGTCATTGTGTTTTCCGGAAACCCTTAAACATTTTTGGGTATCGGCAACTCTGGGTTGAAGTGCTTCTTTTTGACCAAGAAAATATTCCTTAAAGGGGTTCATTCCTGCATTGACAAACATCAAGCTGGGATCGTTTTTATTGACTAGGGGAGCTGATTGAACGATTTCGTGCTGTTTAGAAGCAAAGAAGTTCAAAAATTGTTTTCTGATTTCCTGTGAGGTCATAAAATATAATTAAAAGCCATATCTTTTTCCAGATATCAGAGATAAAAAAAAATCGTAAATTTGTTTTTTACTGCAACTGATCCAGGCCTGTTTTAGTTGCAAAAATAGTATATTTATAATTATGGCGAAGGTAAAATATTATTACGATTCCGATACCTTATCCTATAGGAAGATAGAGCTCAGAAAGCGGGATAAATTCAGACGGATGATGGTTTTTGTCGTTGCATCTGCCCTGATGGGGGGATTCATTGTTTTTATCATGTATCAGTTTCTTGAGTCACCCAGACAAAAGGTCCTGAAGCGTGAGCTGGAAAACATGAAGCTACATTATGAATTGTTGGAAAAGAAAATGGCCCAGGCAGAGGAGGTACTAGACGGCATTCAAAAAAGAGACAACAACATTTACAGAACCTATTTTGAAGCGAATCCAATTCCCAATGAACAACGGAAAGCAGGTTTTGGTGGGGTCAATCGCTACAAATCCATGGAAGGATTCGATAATTCTCAAATGATCATTGAAGCTACCAAAAACATAGATATACTGTCAAAGCAATTGTATGTGCAATCAAAGTCTTTAGACGAAATTATTAATCTTGCCAAGGATAAAGAAGAATTACTGGCTTCGATCCCTGCCATACAACCGGTAAGCAAGCAAGACCTTACAAGAATGGCTTCTGGTTTTGGATGGAGACTTGATCCATTTACCAAGGCGAGAAAAAGACACAAAGGAATGGATTTTACCTCTCCAAAAGGAACTCCTGTATATGCCACTGGTAATGGCAAGGTGATACGTGCAGATGCCGGGTCTTCAGGATTTGGAAAGCATATTAGGATAGATCATGGTTTTGGGTATGTTACCCTGTATGGTCATTTGTCGAAATACAATGTTAAAAAGGGCCAAAAAGTGAAAAGAGGTGACCTTATAGGTTACGTGGGAAGTACCGGCCGTTCCCAAGCCCCTCATTTACATTATGAGGTTCGTTACAACAAAGAACAAGTAAATCCTATCAACTTTTATTATGGTGATTTATCACCGGAAGAGTTCCAGGAAATGTTAAAAATGGCTTCGCAAGAAGGACAATCTCTCGACTAATGCAAATAAACTTACCTGATAAAAGATATTATAAAATAGGAGAAGTTGCCAAGGCTTTTGGCGTAAACACTTCACTAATAAGATTTTGGGAGAACGAATTTGATGTTCTAAAGCCAAAAAAGAATAAAAAAGGGAACAGGTTATTTACTCCTGAGGATCTTGAGAATCTTAAAATGATTTATTTTTTGGTCAAGGAAAAGGGTTTTACACTTGATGGAGCAAAGAATAAACTGAAGGAAAATCCCGATGACATATTCTCCAAACATAAGATCATTATGAGGCTGGAAGAGATCAAAAACGAACTTATTGAAATTAAAAACCAACTTTAAATAGATTATTATGAAAAAATGGCTTCCCTTAATTATTATCGCAGTTATTGTTATTGGTATATTCAGGTGGGGTGTTGGCTTAAACAACACTATGGTTGAGAAACAAGAGAATGCTAAAACCCAATGGGCCAATGTTGAAAGTGCCTACCAAAGAAGATCGGACCTGATACCTAACCTGGTTAATACGGTTAAAGGTTATGCTGATTTTGAAAGAGAGACCTTGGAAGCTGTTATTCAGGCCAGGGCCAATGCAACAAAAACAACCATTGACCCTACCAATATAACCCCTGAACAAATGGCTGCTTTTCAGGAATCTCAAAATTCACTTTCAGGTGCTTTAAGCCGTTTAATGGTTGTGGTTGAAAAATATCCCGAACTGAAGGCAAATCAAAACTTTCTGGAATTGCAGAGCCAGCTGGAAGGAACTGAAAACAGGATCAATGTAGAAAGAAACAGATTTAATGAACAAGCAAAGGATTATAATGTATTTATCAGAAAGTTCCCTGCCTCTGTAGTGGCCGGGTTTTTAAATTTTGATCCTATGGCTTTATTTCAGGCTGCTGAGGGTAGTGAAAATGCACCAACAGTGGATTTTAATTAATTCATGGAATATCATAAAAAAGGATCAAAACTTCTGCTTTGGCCTTTTTTCATCATAAATATAGGTTATGGAAGTTGAACAATTTTTAAGCAATGAACAGGAGCAGGAAGTGGTCAATGCGATCCGTGAAGCAGAGAGAAATACTTCAGGAGAGATAAGGGTTCACTTTGAAAAGAGCCTTAATCAGGACCCCTTGAAAAGAGCTGAGGAAGTATTTTGTCAATTGGAAATGGATCAAACAAAATTTAAAAATGGCGTTTTGTTCTATGTGGCGGTTGATGACCATCAGTTTGCTATTATCGGAGATGAAGGCATTGACAAGGTGGTACCTGAAGATTTTTGGGAAAGTATTAAAAATGAAGTGATCACAGAGTTTGTAAAGGGAAATCATAAAGAAGGGTTGGTTTCGGGGATTCTTCATTGCGGAGAAAAGCTAAAGGAATATTTCCCGAATGGTGACAAAATAGACAATGAACTTTTAGATGATATATCCAAGCGTCATTAAGGCCGCATTACGCATTAATCTTCAAACAATTTTGTATTTTTGCAAATAATTTAAAACGCTTCAATGTCTATATTTCATAAACTCCGGGTGAAGGAGGTAAGAAGGGAAACAGTGGATGCCGTATCGGTATCTTTTGAGGTTCCTGATGAGTTAGAAAAGGAATTCAAGTTTTTACCTGGTCAATATATCACAATTCAAAAAAACTTACAGGACAGTCTTTTAAGAAGGGCCTATTCAATTTGTTCTTCGCCGGGAAATGGAGAGCTTAGGGTGGCCATTAAGCATGTTGATAAAGGAAGGTTTTCGAATTTTGCAAATAATATATTGAAAGAAGGGGAAACCCTCGATGTTGCCGGACCTGAAGGACGCTTTGTTTTGGAAGTTGATGGCGGTAATCAAAAGAATTACCTGGCCATCGCAGCCGGCAGTGGTATTACCCCTGTTATTTCTATGGTCAAAGCGGTCATCCAAAATGAAAAGAACAGCAGGTTTGCCTTAATTTATGGTAGTAAATCAGGAGAAAAGACAATATTTAAAAAAGAACTCGACGAACTTGCAGCTTCTGCAGGAGGGAGGTTTCAAGTTCAGTATGTCTATAGCCAGATCATCACTGATAAGGCCTCATTTGGAAGGATCGACGGGAAATTGGTTAAGGAACTTTTGAAAAATAAATTTTCGGATTGGAATTTTGACATGTATTTTCTTTGTGGCCCGGAAGAAATGATTGATAGCACCAGGGACATGCTGATCAAAAACGGCATAAACGAGGATAAGATCAAATTTGAATTGTTCAGCAGTACTTCAAATAAAAAGGAAGTGACCAAATCTTTAAGCGGCAATACGGAGATTTGCGTTGTTCTTGACGATGAAGAAACTACTTTTGAGATGAGGATGGATGAGCTTATTCTTAATGCCGCGCTGGCCAAAGGCCTTGACGCTCCTTATTCGTGCCAGGGAGGTGTTTGCAGTAGCTGTTTGGCCAAAGTGATCGAAGGCAAGGCTATAATGGAAAGAAATACTATCTTAGACGAAGATGAAATTGAGGAAGGTTTGATACTAACCTGTCAGGCACACCCAATTACTTCGAGGATCAAAATTGATTACGACGACGTTTAGTAATTTTTGACTGGTATATATTACCCTATGATAAATGAGTACATCAATGCGGTATTATTAGGTTTCGGACTGGCTTTTATGGTGGGACCGGTTTTTTTTACGTTGATAGAAACCAGTATAACAAAAGGCATACGTGCTGCCGTTACTTTTGACATAGGGGTGGTGCTTGCCGATATCATGTTTATCACGATATCTTATTTTGGCAGTGTCACTATTTTACAAAAAATCCAGAATGACCCAAGAATTTTTTTGATAGG
>JBFFLO010000272.1:0-4392 GCA_041554895.1 Lutimonas sp.
GTTTACAACTGGGTTTACCATGGAAGCGGAAGGACTTGCCGAAACCATGGATGGAGCAGGAGTACAATGGATGCTGCACACAGCAAGTAAAAAGGAATGTATTGTGTTAGGGAGTCTTTTGATCATTGAATCGGGCCATTATTTTAACAGGTTGATTGTTGCTTTTCCGGATGGAAATATAAAACATTACGATAAACGCCATTTGTTTTCATTTGCAGGTGAAGACAAGGTTTTTAAGTCGGGCAAAGCACGTATGATTTTTGAATACAAAGGCTTTAAAATATGCCCTTTGATATGCTATGACCTGCGTTTTCCGGTTTGGGCAAGAAATACTGAGGAAATCGATCTTATTATTTTTGTTGCCAATTGGCCAAATGCCAGAATGCTGGCTTGGGATACATTACTAAAGGCAAGAGCGATTGAAAACTTATGTTATGTTGCAGGACTGAATCGGGTCGGAACGGACGATAATCAACTGGTGTATACCGGTCATTCTGCAGTCTATGATCCCATGGGAAAGACTTTGATGGAATTTGAACCTGGGAAAGAAGCCATTGGATCAGTTTCCCTTCATCTGGATCATATAGAGCAAATAAGAGGACAATTCAGGTTTTTAGAAGACCGTGATCATTTTGTCATCACTTAAATACTCAATCCGGGGGATTTAATTTTAATAATGCCTCATTTATTATCTTTTCCGTTTTTTCCAATAATTCGGGAAAAGGCATCGAATCTGATTTGATGGGTTCATGAGCCTCCATGGTGACCTTGATGCCTACTCCCAAAGGAAAAGCTCCTTTTCGAACCAGTCTCCAGGAATTATTTATTGAAAGGGGAATGATATAAGAGGAGGGTGCTTTTTTGACCATCATTTTTAAGCCACTTTCACGGAATGGCTTTGGCACAGCTGTTTTGCTTCTGGTTCCTTCCGGAAAAATAACTGCAACAAGTTTTTCTTTTTCAATTTTTTCACCATATTTCATCAAGGTATTGATAGCTTGTCTGGGATCTTTCCGGTCAATGAGAACATTATCCCCATGTCGCAAGTTATAGGAGACACTAGGAATGCCCCTTCCCAATTCGATTTTAGATACAAAGTTGGGAAAGTTTTTCCTAAAGTACTTATACATAGGAGGGATGTCATAGGTACTTTGATGGTTTGAGACAATGATGATCGGTACTCCTTCGGGTATTTTATGTTTATTTATAAACTTGATCCTGGAGAACAAGAAATATAAACTCCAGGTTAACCCAATATTTAAGGCAACAACACTGGCTCTATGCGCTTTTTTTCCAAAGACATTAAAGCAAATCCATTGAATCGGATGAAATATGAGTAAAAGCAGCCCAAACACCAAATAATGAATAACCGACAGCGGATATGAAATAAGTTTTAAGAATTGTGCCATAATCTTATATTCAAAAAAAAGGGACCGGATACAATCCGATCTCTAAAATGAAAGCCACTGGCTCCAAGGAATCCTACTCAGTACAAAGATCAATGCAATACCATAATACAATGCAATAGTTTTGAATTTACCGTTATCAGTAGTTTGTTTTTTATGTTTGGAAAAACCGACCGTAATAGCTGCAATAGCCAGGATCATCATCAAAGGGTGTTCTATAACAAACAACCTGATTGTTGGTTCTTTCATGGCCGCTCCCATACCGTTATCTAAAACAAAGGCAAATTGGGCAGAAAGAAAATAAGCAATAAAACCGATGATCAATTGCAAATGTGCAACGATCAAGGTGAAGAGGGAAACCCTTAAATCTTTGTCTTTAAATTCTTTTTTTGAAGTCAGTCCTATCAGGGCATTCACCACAGCAAAGATCAAGATGATCAGCGTTATATAGGCCCAGCCTGAATGTAGCATTTTAATCATAATAGTATTTTTTTAAATCGAAGGTAAAAGTAAACATTAAAAAATAAAAACCCCACCTAAATCAATAGGCGGGGATTTTAAAATTATCTTAATATGATTTAGAAGTTATATCGAATACTGATATTCCAAGTAATTCCTAATCCTACAAAACCACGGTTAGCTGAATCAACGCCATAATAATCAGTCCCATTACCATCCTCAGATCTGATATTAGTACTCAATTCTGAAATATAGTTGGTATCAAAAAGGTTATTGATATTTCCTCTGAAATACAAATTATTGGTTTTTTGACCCACAGGAAGTCTGTAAGATGCTCCAAAATCCATAATTCCGAAACCAGGAAGTTTTAGATTTTCTTTTACGGCACCGACGTTAGAATAAAGATCAGCATAATATCTGTAATCTGCATCTATTGAAAAACGGTCAGTAATTCTCCAGTCAGCACCTAAACCAAAAGTAGTTTGAGCAGCATCTCCAACTTCACCACCGTCAACATCTACAATTTCTTCTTCAATGATGTTCTGATCCTCATCGGCAACTCTTGTAACAGAATTACCCTTGTATCTCCAGTTTCCTAAAGAAAGGAACCCTCTTGCTCTTAAGGCATCAGTAATTCTGTAAACACCATCAATTTCAAGACCCATGTGTAATTGTTCTACACCAAAATTTGTGGTATAAAGTACCACGTCTTGGCCTGTATCAGGATCAGTTTCAACATCAGAAGAAGTTACTACCCTGTCTTTCCAGGAAGTACTATATAAGTTCACACTTCCAGAAAATTTGCTACCTGTATATTTGTAACCTAATTCCATACCAAAAATCTTTTCATTTTCAGTTAATGGGTTTACCTGGTTGGTAAAGTTTAAGTAAATATTGTCATGATATGGCTGACGAGAATAGTACCCGATATTTCCATAAACGCTGCTTTGCGAATTGATAAAATAAGCCCCACCACCTTTAATGTTGAATCCGAAATTACTTACTTTTTCAGAATCAGTACCTGGCTCGATACCATCTGGTAATGGAACAGGTTCTCCGGTGTCTTCATCAATAACGTTTTGCGTAGAAGTACCATCGATCAAATCCTGATCTGCATATTGGTAATAATCAAATCTCTGGTGGTTCTGATTTGAAATCGAACCTTGAACAAAAACAGAGAAGTTATCATCAGCATATTCTAACTGAGAAAACAAACCTCCGTAAGTGATTCTTTCATCGTTACTGTAAGCAATTTTTTGATCTTCATCAGCCTTAGCTGTAACAGCTGCCCATGGGTCAGCATTAAAAGAATCTGTTGCTATAACATTTTTATAGGTTCCGAATGAACCATAAGTATCATGGTTGTTATTCTGGTCTCTTAACCTGATGTTTTCTTGCCATGAAGTTAAGCCATGGAAATTTTCAACTACCCTGTGGTGAAAACCATAGTAATATCTATAATCTAGACCAGCATTGAAGGTAAGGTTGTCAGAGAATTTTTTTTCATAATTTGAAACAATCCCGTACCAGCTATGAGAATTTACAGAAGAACGAGTTACGTAACCACCACCTGCTGCGAAATAACCACCTGCACCTCCAGGCACACTTTCATTAAAAGCATAAATAGCATCGTAATCAATATAACCATCATCTGTTCGGATACGGTTACCACGGTTACCGGTACCACCACCTCTACCCCAAGAGGCGTAAAGAACAGTTGATAAATTTGATGTTTCGTTAATGGCGAAATCCCAGTTCAGGTTCATCACAGGTTTGTGATAGAAATTCCTTCTTTCTGTCATGTATTTACCATTATAAGTACCCCAGTTATTGTTGTATCTGTCGCCGTATTCCTCATATTGAGAAAGCGCTTTGGTAAAATTCTGGTCATGCCATTGTGGGGCACCAGTAAGCAAAAAGTTGAAATTGTGTCGTTCATTAGCCTGGTAACCTATAGAGATAAAGTAATTTTGACCTTGTCCTTTGTTTCCTTCGTTGTAACCATCACCTTGCCAATGGGAGAACATGACACTGGCTCCCCAACCATTTTCTGATCTTCCAGAATTATAGGCGATCGTAGTTTTGAAATAGTTATTGTTTGCAACACCGAAATGTCCAAAACCACTTTCTCTTTTGTCAGTAGATTTTGTTACAAAGTTAGTGGTACCCCCAACAGACGAAATAGCCAATTTAGACGAACCTAAACCACGTTGTGTTTGAACCACATTGGCGATGTCTGCCATACCAGACCAGTTAGACCAGTACATTTTACCGTCTTCCATTCCGTTAATTGGCTGACCATTTAATAGATAAGCTGTATTGTCTTGACCAAAACCACGAACGGCTATTCTTGAATCTCCATAACCTCCGGCTTGACCAGCTACATAAACAGATGGGGTGTTGACCAAGGCCATAGTGATATCTTGTGTTCCGATTTTATCCTGGATTTCTTTAGCTTTAATAGTAGAAACCGCGATTGGCGTCTTTCTTCCTTCAGCTAAATCGATAATCCCTGTACCCACTAGTA
>JBFFLO010000273.1:0-4390 GCA_041554895.1 Lutimonas sp.
GAAGACTTTGACAATGTAGGCCTTTTGGTAGGCGACCATGAGCAAGAAGTCGAAGGCGTATTGGTCAGCCTTGATTGTCTGGAAACTACCATAGATGAAGCTATTGAAAAAAATTGTAACCTGATCGTCTCTTTTCACCCCATCATTTTCAAAGGCTTAAAAAAGCTCAACGGGAAGAACTACGTGGAAAGAACAGTGATCAAAGCTATAAAAAATGATATTGCCATATATGCGATGCATACTGCCTTGGATAATTCTTTTAAAGGGGTATCAGCGAAAATGGCGGAGATGCTTGAACTGGAAAACACCGAGGTGTTGATGCCGCAGAAAGGCCTCCTTAGAAAATTGACCACTTATGTTCCTGAAAATGCAGCAGACCAAATTAGAGAAGCGCTTTTTCAGGAAGGCGCTGGTCATATTGGCAATTACAGCCATTGTAGTTTTAACATGCAAGGAAAAGGCACCTACCTCGGTAATGACGATTCAGAACCCGCAATTGGTGTTAAGGGCAAGCTTGAAACTGTTGGCGAAAATTTTATCAGTGTTATTTTTGAAAAGCACCTTGAGTCAAAAATATTACAGGCCCTTGAAAAGACCCATCCCTATGAAGAAATTGCCTATGATATCGTAAGTCTTGAAAATGTGCATGACAGGATCGGCATGGGAATGGTTGGCGAATTGAAACAGGCACTAAGTCCTCATAACTTTTTTGAGGAACTGAAACGCACCTTTGAGCTTAAAACAATCAGGCATTCTGAAATTCCTGAAGGCCAGATCAAAAAAGTGGCGGTTTTAGGGGGTTCCGGAAGCTTTGCCATTGAGCAGGCCATAAAATCGGGGGCCGACATTTTTATTACAGCTGATCTTAAGTACCACGATTTTTACAGGAGCGAAGGAAAATTAATTCTGGCCGACATCGGACATTATGAAAGTGAACAGTTTACAAAAAATCTTTTAGTCGAGTATCTTACAAAAAAAATCACTAATTTTGCACCTGCCTTGCCGAAAAGCAGGATAATTTTAGCGAAAAACAATACAAATCCGATCAACTATTTTTAGAGATGACAAAAAAGAAAGAGGTTACCGTTGAAGAAAAATTAAGAGCGTTGTATGATTTACAGCTTATCGATTCTAGAATTGACGAGATCAAAAATACCAGGGGAGAATTACCTTTGGAAGTGAAAGACCTTGAAGATGAAATAGAAGGTTTGCAGACCAGGCTTAATAATTTCAGTACTGATATTGAAAACCTGGAAACCGCTATTGCCAATAAAAAGAACAATATTGAGGAAGCCAAGGCATTATCTAAAAAATACCAGGAGCAGCAAAAGAACGTAAGAAACAACAGGGAATTTGATTCTATCTCAAAAGAGATTGAATACCAGGATCTTGAGATACAATTAGCGGAAAAACACATCCGTGAATTCGAAGCAAAAATTGCTGCAAAAAATGAAATCATTTCTGTTGCCAAGGAAAAAATGGATGAAAAGGCAGCCCATCTTAAACACAAACAAGATGAGTTGAACTCTATCCTTGAAGAAACTGAAAAGGAGGAGAACCTGCTTCATAAAAAATCTGAAGAATACGCAAAACTGATCGACGAAAGACTTTTAAAGGCTTACCATAAAATCAGATCGAATGTAAGAAATGGTTTGGCTGTAGTAACTATTGAAAGAGGCGCTTCAGGCGGGTCATTCTTTACGATTCCACCGCAACGCCAGGTAGAAATTGCCACCAGGAAAAAAATAATCACTGATGAACATAGTGGAAGAATCCTGATTGATTCTCAGCTTGCTGATGAAGAAAGAGAAAAAATGTCAAAATATTTCTCATAGATGAGGGAATCCTGATTCAGGGAATCTTTAAGAGAAAAATAAATTTTCAACATATAAACAAAGTGATAATGAAATTAAAAATTTTAACCATTATCGCTTTGTTTTTTTTATTTCTAAGCTCCTGTGGCAAGGCTGATCACCAGAACAAAACCGAAAAAGGAGCAGAAATATACAATATGCGCTGTGCCAGGTGCCATATTGCTCCCGATATAAACGACCTTTCGAAAGAATATTGGGTAAAATCCATCCTGCCAGAAATGGCGGCCCGAATGGGTATTAAGGATGGAGACTTTAAACCTTATGAAGGTTTGCAGTTCGAAGAGATGGAAATTATCCATAATTCGGGTATCTACCCCTATATGCCTATCTTAAATGACCAGGACTGGAATACTTTAAAAGAATACATTTTAAGCATAGCTCCAGACAGCCTTCAGCCGATAGTGCGTGAAGGAAGCCTGCAGGAGCAAACAAGATTTAAAGCCAGGACTTTTGCTATAGACGAAACGCCTGGATCTTATTTTACTTTTCTTAAATACGTAGCCGATGGGAACAAGATCTGGACAGGGGATATTTCGGGTAAAGTGATGGAACATAATTTCAAATCAGGCACCACCTCTACACTCCATACGGCGAAAAATGCAGTAGTCGATTATATAGAAAAAGACACCGTGGCCTATATAACAGATATTGGGATCCTGGATCCTTCAGAATTATCTACCGGCAGAATCATTGCTGCTTACAAAGATAGCTATGTCACTATTCCGGATACTTTGCACAGGCCTGTGAATAATCTTGTGGTTGATTTAAACAATGACGGAATCGAAGAAATGGTGGTGAGTGAATTTGGTTACCTAACCGGAGCGTTGTCGCTGCTTTTTAAAAATGAGCAAGGAACCTATAGCAAAAAAACTTTATTGCCTCAACCTGGCACCATACGCTCAATTGCCAAGGATATGGATGGTGACGGTAAACTTGATATTGTGACGATCACCTCACAGGGTGATGAAAGTATTACCATTTTATATCAGGAAGAAGATTTAGCATTCAGAAGTGACAAGGTGATCAGGTTCAGTCCTATTTATGGAAGCAGCTGGTTCGAATTAATTGATTATGACGGAGACGGAGATGATGATATTGTTACGGTTAACGGCGATAATGCCGACAAGACCTATATTCATAAACCATACCATGGCCTAAGGATCCATTTGAACGATGGCAATAATCAATTTACAGAGGCCTACTTTTATCCCCTTTATGGCGCCACAAGATTTGTTGTGAATGATTTTGACCAGGATGGAGATGTTGACTTTACGATCATATCCACCTTTCCAGATTATCAAAACAACCCGGACTATTCCATGGTTTATCTGGAAAATGTCAATGCGTCTACTTATGAGTTTCAGGCACATTCCTTTGAGGAGGCCAATTTGAGCAGATGGTTTCTCCTTGATACCGGAGATGTAGATCTTGATGGTGATACGGATATCATTCTAAGCGCCTTTACCTATGTGTTCGTGCCCGTACCTTCTGATTTTACTACTGCCTGGGGACAGAATAATGCAGATATTATGGTCTTGGAAAACACCCTAATTAATAAAGAACAAATAAAGTAAATACCATAAAATCGGCAGGGATTCGATCCAAAAAGCCGTATAATACCTTCCTCTTTTCGCCCCTGAAAAGGCGATCATCACGACCGATAAACCCATCATAAAAAGGTTTACCCGAAAGTAATTTGGATCTTTGTAAGGCATCAAGGTGTCAAGAATAACAACCATAAGAAGTGCCAGGACCGCCATGATTTTTGAATTGTTCACGCCCAGTTTCTGGGGAAAGGTATTCAAACCAGGGAGGTCAAATTGAGCATCACGTATATCAAAAGGAATAGTGATGGCAAAAATAAAAAGAAATCGCTGGGCAATGGAGATATATACATGCTGAACATCATGTACTTCAGCTGATAACAATGGCAGGTATAAGGTAAGTCCCGTCCAGGTTATTGAAATCAAAAAAAGCTTTAATCCTGGAACATTCCTTAATCCAGTGATCTTTTTCTTATAGGGGAATACATAAAACAGGGTTGCCAGGAAAAAAGGAAACAAGACAATAACCTCAACCAACCTAAAATTTAAAAGCGCGTATATACTGCCCAAGAGTGCCAAGCCGCTCAAAACCATCAGGTATCTTTTATTGACTCTGATCCAGGTGGCTGTCATGCTATTGAGCTTGTCTAACTGGAACAAGCGTATAAAATTATATGATAATAAGGTAGAGAAAAAAACAAAATTAGCCAGTGACTGGTTAATGATATCAAATTGCAGAAATGTGATCTTTGTCAAACAATAAGCAGCCAGGGCCACATGAATATTCCCAAAAACATAAAAAGCGAAGCTCCTTTTCAATACCTGCATTTGCTAAAATATGAATTATAAAAATAATTAAATATTTCACTAGTATATCATTTTCAAAAGCGAATTGATTTGATCAAAATTAAGTACTTTTGTGTTCCTTTAAATAAAGAAATATTATGCGAACAGATTCTTTTGTTTTACGTC
>JBFFLO010000274.1:0-4383 GCA_041554895.1 Lutimonas sp.
CAATAATTCCGTTATGCTTACTGGTCTTGTTCACAAATTCTTGTGCCGAAAAATACAGCCTTGAAGAAAAGAGCGGTTATCATTTGCTTGTTAATGACGGAGGCAAAAACATAGGCTATTCGCCTGAATCGGGCCTACAGATTCTGACTGTTGATCGCTATGCCTTTAAAGACTTGAATAAAAACGGCACCCTTGACCCTTATGAAGATTGGCGATTGGATGCCGATACCAGGGCAGCTGATCTGGCCTCAAAAATGACCATTGAGCAGATCGCCGGGTTAATGCTCTATAGCGGGCATCAGTCAATTCCGGCAGGAGGTTTTCGCGGGAATACCTACGGAGGGAAAAAATTTGATGAAAGTGGCGCCAAGGCTTCTGACCTGAGTGACCAGCAAGTTGAATTCTTAACCAAAGACAATTTGAGACATGTATTGTTGACAAGCGTGGAAAGCCCTGTTGTGGCGGCTCTATGGAACAATAATGCCCAGCGTTTGGTCGAAGGCATAGGCCTGGGGATTCCGGCCAATAATAGTTCTGACCCTAGACACCTCGCCGATTCGGATGAGGAATATACCCTGGGCGCGGGAGGGGATATTTCAAGGTGGCCCGGATCAATTGGCCTTGCGGCTACTTTTGACCCTGATCTTGTAAGACAATTTGGAGACATTGCCTCCAAAGAATACAGGGCCCTTGGAATCGCGACGGCTCTCTCTCCACAAATAGACCTGGCTACCGACCCCAGATGGTCAAGGTTCAAGGGTACTTTTGGGGCAGATCCTGAATTAGCCACTGATATGGCCCGTGCCTATGTGGATGGCTTTCAAAGCTCATCTGCCGAAAAGGAAATACAAGAGGGCTGGGGTTATGAAAGCGTGAACGCCATGGTCAAGCACTGGCCGGGAGGTGGTTCAGGAGAGGGTGGGAGAGATGCCCATTACGGCTATGGTAAATATGCTGTATTTCCTGGCAATCAAATCAATACACATATGAAGCCTTTTCTGGAAGGGGCATTCGCCCTGGAGGGGGGAACAAAAATGGCATCGGCGGTCATGCCTTATTACACAATTTCCGTGGGCCAGGACCCTGGAGGAGAGAACGTCGGAAACGCTTTTAACAAGTACCTGATCACCGACCAGTTACGTGAAAAATATGGGTATGATGGCGTCGTATGTACTGATTGGGGCGTCACAAGAGATGAAGGAGAGATGCACGAGTTTGCCGGAAAATCCTGGGGAGTCGAGCACTTGTCGGAGGCTGAAAGACACTATAAAATATTGATGGCCGGCTGTGACCAGTTTGGGGGAAATAACGATGCCGGACCGGTAATGGAAGCCTATCAAATGGGAGTAGCTGAGTTCGGAGAGGAGTTTATGACCAAACGCTTTCAAACATCCGCCGTAAGGCTCTTAAAAAATATTTTCAGGGTAGGCTTGTTTGAAAACCCTTACCTGGATGCAGAGATCACTGATGCTATTGTTGGCAATGCCGAATTCATGAAATCAGGTTATGAGGCCCAGTTAAAATCGCTTGTGTTGTTAAAGAACAAAGGAGCGGTACTTCCGTTAGACAGCAGTGCAAGCGTATATATTCCACAACGTTATTTTCCTTCTACAAGAGGTTATTTTGGCGCACCAAGCAAACCCGAATGGAAAGATGGCATGAATAAGGAACTGGCTGCTGATTATTTTCATATGGAAGATGATCCTGCCAAAGCAGATGTGGCCATCGTTGTGATCCACAGCCCGAATAATGGAAGAGGGTCGGGTTACAGCCAGGAGGAAGCTGCAAAGGGCGCCAGTGGGTTTATTCCGATCAGCCTGCAATATGAAGATTATACGGCAACCGAAGCCAGAGAGACCAGCCTTGCCGGGGATGCCCGTGAAACGGATGTGTTAAATCGCAGCTATAAGGATAAAACGGTCTCGGTAAAGAATAAAAAGGACCTTGAATTGATCCGGGATACCAGGAAGCTTATGAATGGAAAACCTGTGATCGTTATTTTAAAGCTGGAGAACCCGACCATAGTCAATGAATTTGAGGCTGATATTGATGCCTTACTGATCAATTTTGAAGTGCAGGACCAGGCGATGTTGGATATCCTTTCCGGAAAGGTGGAGCCATCGGGTTTGTTGCCGCTTCAGATGCCTGCTTCAATGAGCGCGGTGGAAGCCCAGCTGGAAGATGTGCCCATGGATATTGAAGTTCATACAGATACTGAAGGAAACGCCTATGATTTTGCATTTGGTTTGAATTGGGATGGCATGATTGGGGATGCCCGAACTGAAAAGTACAAAAAACCCTAGGAAGATATTTGCTGAGGGGGTCAGAACTCATCACCTCGGAAGTGAGGCGCTCACTTCCGATCACCTCACCTCTGATCGCCTCAGAAATTAGAGAAAAATCAAAGGTATTTTATACATTTAATTTATTTTTTTTTGCCATCTTGCATCGTTTAATGTTATCAGATTAATTTGATTTAAGTCAAGACTGAAAAGTCTTTAAAGTCATGAGGATCAAGTCTGTTTTTAACAAATTCTAAGTTAATGAGGTACATATTTTGTATCGTACTTTTTATATCGTTTCAAGTCTCTTTTGGTCAGCAAAAGGACGTGACCGTAAAATGGACGGAGGAGGAAATGTTTGTGGATGGCAAACTCAATGAGGAGGTATGGAAGTCAGCAGACATTGCAACAGATTTTTGGCAATATTTCCCTACAGACACTTTATTGAGCACTGCACAAACAGAGGTACAAATGGCCTTTGATCAGAATTATTTGTATTTGGGCATAAAGGTGTACTCAAGAGGGGATAATTATGTGGTTCCTTCCTTAAAAAGAGATTATTCAGCTAGGGGCAATGACAATATCAGCTTGATGTTCGATACCTACCGGGATGGGAGCAATGCCTTTCTGTTTGGTACCAATCCTGAAGGCGTTCAAAGAGAGGCGCTTATTTCAGGTGGAGGGTCGGTAAGGAGCGATTTCAGGGCAACCTGGGATGTACAATGGGAAAATGTTTCAAAAAAGTATAAGGGTTATTATATAGCCGAAATGAAGATCCCTTTGGCCTCCTTCAAATTCAGGGATCAGGAAACCAGCTGGCGCTTCACGGCTTACCGGTTCGATACCCAGACGAACCAATGGAGCACCTGGGCGAATACACCTCAGAATCAACTGGTCATGAGTTTGGCCTTTATGGGAAATATGATCTTTGAAAGGCCTTTAAACAAGGTAAAAACAAAATTCGCGCTAATCCCTTATCTGTCGGGAAATGTATCACAGGATTTTGATCCGGCCAAGACCGGGACCGAATTTTCGGTTGGAGGTGATGCAAAGATCCCCATTGGCAATAGTTTGAATCTTGACCTAACGGTAAATCCGGATTTTTCGCAGGTCGAGGTGGATGAGCTGGTGATCAACCTGACCCGTTTTGAGGCATTTCTGCCCGAGAAAAGACAATTCTTTATCGATAATGCCGATCTGTTTTCTGACTTTGGAAACGGAAGATCGGCCAATCCGTTCTTTTCAAGGCGTATCGGGATCGCCGAGGACCTGGAAGGGAATACAGTGGAAAACAGCATCGTTGCCGGAGCGAGACTGAGCGGGAAGATCAATAACAATTTACGTATCGGCTTTCTGAATATACAAACGGCAGAAGACGTGTCCAATGAGATCCCGACCAATAACAATACGGTGCTGGCCATTCAGCAAAAAGTATTCAGCAGGTCAAACATCGGTTTTATTTTTGTGAACAGACAGGTCACCAATATGGCTGATTTCGTGGAAGATGCAGAAGAGTTCAACCGGGTGATCGGCCTGGATTTCAATTTGCGCAGCGAAGACAATAAATGGTCAGGAAAGTATTACCTGCATAAATCTTTTACGCCCGAATCAGGTGACAAAGACATGTCTTCAGGTGGTTTTTTGGAGTATAACAGCAGGGATTGGAAATTTAACCTGGGCAGCACATATGTAGGGGAAGATTTTCAGTCTGACCTGGGTTTTATCAGAAGAAATGATATCGTGACCATCGATCCGGCGGCAACCAGGATATTATACCCGGAAGGTTCCAAGATCAATACGCATACTTTTGAACTAAGAGGGTCTTCCACCTGGAGCCCCGATCTGGATTTTAAATACACTGACGGAATGGTAGATATGGAATACCAAATTGCTTTCAGGAATCAGAGCAGGATCGAAATGGCCCTGAATCACCGTTATACCTATTTATTAGACGATTTTAACCCTACGGGCTCTGACGAAGGAGTTCCTTTGCCGGCTTTTAGCGAATATAACTATACCAAATTTGATTTCACCTATGAATCAGATAACCGAAAGGATTTTTCTTTTACTGCCCGAACCGATGTAGGCGAGTTTTTCAATG
>JBFFLO010000275.1:0-4376 GCA_041554895.1 Lutimonas sp.
GTGTTCTTTACGATGGTCTCCACATCAACGATATGGTCCTGATGCGCATGGGTGATCAGGATATAATCTGCTTTAAGCGCATTGACATCGATGTCTTTAGCCAGTTCATTGGGGCTGATAAATGGGTCGACAATAATATGGGTATCCCCAACTTCAATGGAAAGGGCCGCATGGCCCAAATAGGTAATTTTCATGGTTTTGCTTTTGAGACTAAATTTAAAGAATAATCTCCTTGGAAACAATAGCAGGAATCAATAATACCGGGAATAAAAATCAAGTTTCGAAATAGCTAGCAAAAGAAAAGCCTCTTGCTTACAAAATCAATCCCACTCCAAATAAAACAGCAAACAAAAAAGTACTTAAAGCAAGCTTTTTTAATTCGGGGTCCAGCAATTTGGGATCCTTATTCCTATACACCGTCAATAAATGTTTCAGCACCGGAATATAGGCCAGTAAAAACAAAAATTGATAGGCTGATCGGAAGTTGATCGCTGTATATAACAAAGCAAACAATAAAGAAGCTCCCAGAAGGTAAAAATGATAGTACCTGGCAAACTTGTTCCCTATTTTGACCACCAGGGTGTTCTTGCCCGACTTCGCATCAGATTCCTGATCACGCATGTTATTGAGGTTCAAAACCCCGACACTCAGCAACCCAATCGAAAATGCAGGTAAAAAAATGGTCAGATCAAGCGTTTTACTGTATAGAAAATAAGTACCGCATACGCTCAAAAGGCCAAAAAAGAGAAATACAAACAAGTCCCCGTAGCCGCTATAGCCATAGGCATGGTCTCCAACCGTATACTTAATGGCGGCTGCAACAGCACTTATGCCCAAAACAATGAATAAAATACTATAGAATACATGGTCTGTTCCAAAAGCCACAAAAATCAAACATAGCGCCAAGGCAATGCTGATGATTCCGGTTAATATGATGGCGTTTTTCATGGCCTTAGGGCTGATTTCCCCGCTTTGGAGGGCTCGCTCCGGCCCTATTCGATCTTCATTGTCTGTTCCTTTTATACCGTCGCCATAGTCGTTGGCAAAATTCGAAATGATTTGAAATCCCACGGTGGTAAGAAGTGCCAAAGCGCAAATAAAAGGGTCAAAAAAACCCTTCGAGGCCGCTAAAAAAGAGCCAACAATGATCCCTGACAATGACAAGGGTAAGGTACGAAGGCGTGCGGCCTTTATCCAGCTAATTGCTTTTGACAAAATAAATGATTTGATTAATTAACGGTTCCCCTAATCCATTTTTCACCGCTAAGCTGCAGTGCTTCCTTGATTTCTACCGGCATGCCATATGACTTGGCGATGATAAAGCAATCTTTAAAACCGACGCGCTTCAAATCATCCCTTAACATCACGGCCTCTTTATAAGTGGTAAATTTACCAATCGAGAATTTGTTGAACCCGTTTTCTTCAAATTCCTCCAATTGGGTGATATCCTCCGAGATCAAATTAGAACTGAAATTTGTGTAGGCCCCGATCTGAATGCTGTAAACAATGCTCAAATCAATTAACGAGCTTTTTATAGAATCGACCACAATGACCTGTCTGGCCTTTCGCTGGATCTTATGCAGAGAATCCGTATCGATCAAACTTAAATTATTCTTGATCAGGTACTCTTGCTTGTATTGCTTTGATTTTGGCAAAAATGACCAAAGAAACAAGATCAACAGTACTAGAGCGGCAACACCTAAAATGATCCTGTGCTTTTTTAAGGTGGAGTTGTTCTCCTCCTCATCTTTCAATGCAGTCGACAGGGTCTTGATCGTCCCGTTGGCCTTATCAATTTCCTCGTATATATTTACTAGATTCTTATCTCTCACAAATGGCATATATTCTGTTTGTACGTATTAAAGGTCCTTGGCATCTGCTATCAGTTCAGCGATATCCATTACCCGAACACTTTTTTCTTTCTCTTTGTTCTTAATTCCGTCTGTCATCATGGTATTGCAAAAAGGACATCCCGTTGCAATAAGATCGGGCGCTGTTTCAAGGGCTTCTTCTGTTCTTTCCACGAATATTTCCTTATCCCCTTTTTCAGCATCCTTAAACATTTGAGCACCTCCCGCTCCGCAACACAAGCCATTGGATTTACATCTTTTCATTTCAACCAGCTCACCTTCCAGCTTTCTGATCAAATCGCGGGGGGCTTCATAAACACCATTGGCCCTTCCTAAATAACAGGGGTCGTGAAAAGTAATTCGTTTTCCGTTATACTTCCCTCCTTCTATGGTTATCCTTCCTTCATCAAGCAAAGCCCTCAGGAATTCTGTATGATGCATGACTTCATAAGATCCGCCTAATTCCGGATACTCGTTCTTTAGGGTATTAAAGCAATGAGGACAAGTTGTAACGATCTTTTTTACCTCATAAGCATTCAACACCTCAATATTCGTAACGGCCTGCATTTGAAAGAGAAATTCATTTCCACTTCTCTTGGCAGGATCTCCCGTACAACTTTCTTCTGCCCCAAGTACTGCAAAATCCACCTTGGCTTCGATCATGATCTTGGCAAAAGCCTTAGTGATCTTCTTGGCCCTGTCATCGAAACTACCTGCACAACCAACCCAAAATAAAACTTCAGGAGACTTGCCTTCAGCCATTTTTTCAGCCATCGTTGGTATTACCATACTAATTTAATTTAAAATTTTTAAAATCATATCCTTTAGCCGATATTTTATCGGGACATAAGAATTTATTCATCTTTCCAGTTCAGCCTGTCCATCTGGTTGTACTGCCAGGGCGCTCCATTGTTTTCAATATTGCTCATCATCAGGTTCAATTCCTGGGGCGCCGCTGAGTTTTCCATCACCAAAAAGCGCCTTAAATCAATGATGATCGACAAAGGGTCAATACTTATTGGGCATTCTGTAACACAGGCATTACAACTCGTACAGGCCCATATCTCCGCTTCTGAGATGGTATCAAGCAGTGATTTGCCATCGCCCTCTGCCCTGAACGATTCCTCTCCTTTGTTGTCAATAATCTTTCCAACCTCTTCCAATCGGTCACGGGTCTTCATCATAATGGCACGTGGCGATAATTCCTTGCCAGTTTGATTGGCAGGACAAACCGAAGTGCAGCGTCCGCATTCTGTACACGTGTAAGCATTCATCAGTTGTACCCAGTTGAGATCGGTCACGTCACTGGCACCAAATTTTTCCACAAGCTCTTCTCCCCCTTCAGGTTCAGCATAAGGATCAGCTTCCGGGTCCATCATCAACCGAACTTCTTTTGTTACTGAAGCGAGATTATCTAACCGGCCCTGAGGTTCCAGGTTGGCGAAAAAGGTATTGGGAAAGGCCAGTAGGATATGTAAATGTTTTGAATAGTATAAATAGTTAAGGAAGACCAGGATACCCGCAATATGAAGCCACCAGGCTCCTCGCTCAATATAGTAAAGTGTCTGCTCATTTTCTGGCAATAACCCAGCAATATACTGGCTCACAGGAAAACTCCCTGCCTGCACATAGTGAATGGCGCCCATTTGCTGTAAGGCATAATCTGCAGCGTTCATCAGCAGGAACAAACTCATCAGTACCATTTCAAAATACAATATATTCAGCGCGTCATTTTTGGGCCAGCTGGTCATTTCTTTAGACCAGAACCTGGGAATCTTCAAGACCATTCTCCTGATCCAGAAAATGATCACTGAAACCAGTACCAGGAAAGCCAGTACCTCAAATGATCCAATTAAAAAGTCATATAAGCCTCCGGCAAAGGCAAAAATCCTGTGTGTGCCGAACACGCCGTCAATGATGATCTCCAGCACCTCAATATTGATGATCAAAAATCCAACATAGACCACGATATGAAGCACTCCGGCAATGGGCCGGCTCACCATTTTTGACTGGCCAAGAGCAATCTTGCTCATGTTCTTCCAGCGCTCAGCCTTGTGGTCATTTCTGTCAACAGCCTTGCCAAGCTTAATGTTTCGGCTAATTTTACGAATGTTTTTCACAAAAAAACCAATACCCGCTAGCAGGAGGATTGCAAATAAAATATTAGGTAAATAAGACATATCCGATGATCTAAAAACAGCTAAAAAAACCGTGTTTCCATTGCTTCTTCAGCAAATAAAAATAAAGATAATCGATCAGGAAGGGCGACAAAATTATTACAAGTTATCAACTACTCTTTAACCGGTTCTTCATAAGGTTTTTCCTTCTTCCCAAAAACCGACAGGTGTACGAATCTTTTCGGATGCTCTTTGACTTCGCGCAACAATTCTTCCAACTCTTTTGATGCATTTGCCAGGTTGGTGTATAAAACTTCGTCTTTCATGAGCTTACCCAGGGTACCCTGACCTGTCTTTACACTGTCTAGGATCATGTTAAAACTTTCCAGTGAACGTTGCAGCTCAGCTA
>JBFFLO010000276.1:0-4374 GCA_041554895.1 Lutimonas sp.
GCCCAAAAGGCAAAGGAGAAAAAATAATTCCTGTTTAACAGATATAAATTAAAACCTCAGATCAAATGATCTGAGGTTTTTTTTATACTTATGGCTTAGTTTATTTGTACTTATTTCTTTTTATCATTAAGTTGGTTGATCTTATTGGCAGCTAAAAGCGAAGCGGTCATATCGTTAAGCATATTACTTGCAGCGGTAGGACTGTTTGGCAAAAGAATAAGGTTTGAACTGTTTTCAGCTCCAATCGATTGTAGTGTATCATAATGCTGGGTAATAACTATCAAAGCAGAAGCTTCCTGAGGATTGATACCCGCCTTATTAAGCGTATCCACGCTTTCTTCAAGGCCTTTTGCAATTTCCCTTCTTTGATCTGCTATACCCTTCCCTTGTAAACGTTTGCTTTCTGCCTCTGCCTTAGCTCGTTCCACTATCAGGATACGTTGTGCATCACCTTCGTGCTGAGCGGCAACTTTTTCTCTTTCTGCAGCATTGATGCGATTCATAGCTTCCTTTACGGATGCGTCAGGGTCAATATCTGTTACCAAGGCTTTTATGATATCATAACCGTAATCTAACATAGCTTCTTTTAAGTCTCTTTTTACCGCAAATGCGATATCATCCTTTTTTTCAAAAACATCATCCAGAATCATTTTAGGGATTTCTGCTCGCACCAGGTCAAAGATATAAGCGGTTAACTGTTCGTGCGGATTTTGCAACCTGTAAAAGGCATCATAAACTTTATCCCTTAATATCTGATATTGCACCGATATTTTCAGATGCACAAATACGTCATCTTTTGTTTTGGTCTCAACAACAACATCCAGTTGTTGAATTCTTAAACTTAATCGCGCAGCTATTCTGTCTATAAATGGAATTTTAAATTGTAAACCAGCAGATCGGATACTGCTAAATTTACCAAACCTTTCAATAATATAGGCGGTTTGCTGCTTTACAATAAACAGTCCAAGAAATAGTATAAGCAGTAAAAAAAGAATAATTGGTATGGCTGTAATCATGGTGGTTTTCTTTAAAATTGTGAAAACTAAAGTTACGAATTATAATTTCATTTGATCAGCTTGGTTGTTCAGGAAAATTAATTTATTACTTTTGAATATTAAAACCCAAAACTACCATGAAAAGATTTCTCTCTTATGCAGGCGTTTCCCTATTGATCGTCTTTATAATTTATATTTGTTTTATTTATTTCGTTACCTTCAGTGAGGGCTACAGAGCTGGCGAACTCATTAAAATATCCAAAAGAGGTGTATTATTTAAAACCTGGGAAGGCCGTTTGAGTCAGGGAGTTTCAGAAGAACAACAATTTAATTTTTCTGTTCAAAAATCAGACAAGGAGGTCTTGGAAAAGCTAAAGGAGTTTCAAGGCAAAAAAGTAAAGGTGACCTATATCGAAAGGTTTGGCACTTTTTTCTGGTTAGGAGACACCAAATACTATGTCAAAGAAGTTGAAATGCTTCAAAGCGATAAGGATCTGTTAAATGAATAACCATCCATTTAAAACAACTAAGGAATCAGAGATTGTTTTAACGGAACTTATGCTGCCATCTTACTCCAATTTTAGCGGCAAAATTCACGGAGGCTTTATATTGTCTTTGATGGATAAAGCGGCTTTTACAACCGCCACCAAGTTTAGCGGTCGCTATTGTGTTACGGCATCTGTAAATCGGGTTGATTTTTTAAATCCAATTGAGGTAGGGGAGTTGGTTACTCTAAAAGCAAAAGTTAATTATGTCGGCAATTCTTCGATTGTGGTGGGTATAAGGGTAATTTCTCAAAATATTATGACCGGAGAAGTAAAGCATTGTAATTCTTCCTATTTTTCAATGGTAGCTAAAGATGAAACAGGCAAAACCACAAAGGTTCCGGGGTTAATTCTATCGAATCAGGAAGATCTTCGCAGGTTCCTGCGATCAATTGAACACATCAACAATAGAAATTTGCGAAAAACGGAGTTTAGCAAACACAATTTTATCCCTGAAAACTACAAAGAGACCTTGAAAGACTTTAATGTCAAGATAGAATTCTAAGGATTAACCTAGTTTTTCAGCCGCTGAACGAATTCTCTTTACAGTTTCACCTTGTCCTATTAAAAATGCAATATCTGACAAATTAGGGCCTTTTAGAGCGCCAACAAGGCTTAACCTTAAGGGTTGCATTACTTTTCCAAATCCAACTTCTTTTGAGGTGATCCATTCTTTGATCGTATTTTCAATATTTTCGGAAGAAAAATCAGTCATATCCTCAATTACCTGGCTTAGTTCCTGCATAAGGTCAGCGGTTCCTTCTTTCCAGTTCTTTTTAGCAGCTTTTTCGTCATAGGTTTCCGGAGCCATAAAAAAGAAACTGCCGAGGTCCCAAAGGTCTTTAACAAAGGTGCCCCTCTCTTTAATTAAACCAACTACTTTTGTGATATAATCCAAGTCAAGATTTTTGTCAAAGCTGTTACCTAAATGTTTCTCTAGTTCAGGCAGGAATAATTTTGCAATTGTACCATCTTCTTTTTGAGTGAAATACTGGTGTTGAAACCATTTGGTTTTTTCTGCATCAAACTTAGCGCCAGATTTTCCAACCTTGTTAATGTCAAATGCATCAATCAATTCGTCGAGATTGAATAATTCTTGTTCGGTACCAGGGTTCCAGCCTAAGAAGGCAAGCATGTTAATAAAGGCTTCTGAAAAATAACCATCCTCGCGGTATCCTTTAGATACTTCGCCCGTTTCTTGATTGGTATACTCAAGCGGAAAAACAGGAAAACCGAGTTTGTCGCCATCTCTTTTGCTTAATTTACCCTTTCCTGTTGGTTTAAGAATTAAAGGCAAATGAGCAAATTCCGGACAATCCCATCCAAAAGCCCTGTACAATAAGAAGTGTAATGCCATTGAAGGCAACCATTCTTCACCCCTTATTACGTGGCTGATCTCCATCAAATGATCATCAACAACATTAGCCAGATGATAGGTAGGCATACCATCCGATTTAAAGAGTATTTTATCATCCAGAATATTGGTATCGATCTTGATGTCTCCCCTGATCATGTCCTTAAGTTCAAGAATTTCATCTACAGGAGATTTAAACCGAATTACATATTTCTCTCCCTTATTGATTTTTTCTTGCACTTCTTCTGGCGAGAGTGTCAGAGAATTATTTAATTTTTCACGGTTGTGCCAGTTATAAATAAAGGTTTTCCCTTTTTCCTGATGATCGGTTCTATGAAATTCCAGCTCCTCAGTTGTATCAAAAGCATAGTAAGCATTCCCGGACGAAATGAGCTCATCGGCATATTTTTTATAGAGGCCCTTTCTTTCAGACTGACGGTAAGGCCCGTAACCTCCCTCTTTACCAGGACCTTCATCAAAAGGGATGTTAGACCAATTAAGGGCATCAATAATATACTGTTCAGCATTAGCTACATACCTGTTTTGATCAGTATCTTCAATTCTTAGTACAAAAGTTCCATGATGGTTCCTGGCAAAAAGGTAATTGAAAAGGGCAGTACGAACACCACCGATATGTAATGGTCCTGTTGGACTCGGAGCAAATCTTACTCTAACTTGTTTTGTCATTTGGTTCAAATTATGGCGCAAAGATAACGGGTTAAAATCTTTTAACGAATCTAGGAGATAAAATTTATAGTTGTATTTTTACTTGCCAATAAAAAGCAAGAAATGAAAGGATCAACAGATATTTTACTCGTAATTTTATTTATTGTTTTTTTTCAAAATATTAACGCACAAGACTGGCCGGATTTGAATAGATTTAGAGAACAAAATAAGAATTTAGGCTTGCCTGCTAAAGGGGAACAGCGTGTTGTTTTTATGGGGAATTCTATTACAGAAGGCTGGCCGAACAAAGATCCGGAATACTTTGATAATCCAAGTTATATCAATCGGGGAATTGGCGGGCAAACTACCCCGCAAATGTTGCTGCGTTTTCGTGCGGATGTGATTGACCTGCAACCAAAACTAGTCATTATTCTTGCAGGTACGAATGACATTGCAGGAAATACGGGTCCTATGACCTTAGAACAAATCAGGGACAATATTATTTCCATGGCCGAACTGGCAAAAGTTAATGGCATTCAAGTCATTATTTCTTCTGTATTGCCTGCCTATGATTATGTTTGGAGGCCAGGCCTGGAACCGAACATAAAGATTCCCAAGTTGAATGCGATGTTAAAGGACTATGCTGAAAATAATGGTTTTTTATACCTCGATTATTTTACAGCTATGGCCGATGACCGCAATGGCTTGCCAAAAGAACTGGCAGAAGATGGTGTGCATCCTACAAAAAAAGGATATATGATCATGAGGAACTTGGCTGAAGATGCTATAATAAAGGCTTTAAATAAATAAGCAC
>JBFFLO010000277.1:0-4367 GCA_041554895.1 Lutimonas sp.
AAAGAAAAAAGGTAGGTGTGATCATGGCAGGCAACATCCCCGTGGTAGGATTTCACGACTTTCTTACAGTGCTGATTTCGGGTCATGAGCTGATCGCAAAACAATCAAGTTCAGACTCCTATTTTTTACCATTGATAGCAAAATACCTTGAGTATGTTGAACCGGAATTTAAAGGACGGATCTCTTTTACTGAGGAAAAATTAACAGACTTCGATGCGGTAATTGCAACGGGAAGCAATAATACGGCCAGGTATTTTGATTATTATTTTGGAAAGTATCCCAGCATTATCCGAAGAAACAGAAATTCTGTGGCCGTTTTGACCGGTGACGAATCGCATGAGGAACTTAAGGATCTGGGAGAAGATATATTCAGGTATTTCGGCCTGGGGTGCAGGAGCGTCTCAAAAATATTTGTGCCTCGAAATTATGATTTTGACCCATTTTTTACGGCAATTTATGACTATAAAGTAGTGCTCAACTACGACAAATACGTCAATAATTACGACTATAACAAAGCAGTATTCCTTATGAGCCAATTCCAGTTGCTGGAAAACGGGTTTTTAATGCTGAAAGAAGATAAAAATTACGCCTCGCCCATTGCTACCTTGTTCTTTGAATATTATGACGACGAATTGACCTTACAGCAAAGGCTTGGACATGACAAAGAATCCATTCAATGTTTGGTAGGAAAATCTGATCGATTCAGCATGGTTCCTTTCGGAGAAACTCAGAACCCTCAATTATGGGATTATGCTGATGATGTAGACACCATGTTGTTTTTACAAAACCTTTAAGCCGAGCCCTATTCGAATTTAGTATCCAACTGGATATAATCAAGCAGTTCTCTCTTAATGGAATCTTCCCTGAACCTGCCTCCGAACTCTGAAGTTACCGTACTGCTGGCAGTATCATTTACTCCTCTTGAATTTACACAAAGGTGTTTTGCATCTATAATACAGGCTACATCTTCAGTTCCTAAAGCTTCCTGCAAAGCCTGAACAATCTGCATGTTCAACCTTTCCTGGACCTGAGGCCGTTTGGCGTAATATTCAACGATCCTGTTCATTTTTGACAGGCCAATAACCCTGCCTTTTGAGATATAAGCTACATGTGCCTTACCTACAATCGGCAATAAATGATGTTCGCAGGTTGAATATACGGTGATATTCTTTTCAACAAGCATCTCGCCATATTTATAATTGTTATCAAAAGTCGATAACTTTGGCTTTCTTTCCGGATTAAGCCCTCCAAAAATTTCCTTTACGAACATTTTAGCCACCCTTAAAGGTGTGCCTTTCAGACTATCATCCGTAAGATCCATACCAAGGGTATGCAATATATGTGCAAAATCCTTACGAATAAGCTCAATTTTTTCATTTTCAGGCAAATCAAAAGCATCCTCTCTCAGTGGATTCTTGGCCGAACCAGAAACATGATTATCACCCATTTCGTCAATGATTTCGTTTATTTTATCATTTTTCCCTTCAAACATACTCTTTATTGTTTAATGTGCAAAAATACAATTTTGCTGCGAATTATGTGATTTTAAGAATCAATTAGTCGTATTAATTCATCTTTATTACAAGTAATTTGCTCTCCTGTAAGCATCTTTTTCACGTTAAAGCTTTCTTGTGCTATTTCTTCCTCGCCCACCAGCACCACAAAAGGAATTTGTTTGTTGTTGGCATAATTCATTTGCTTTTTTAACTTAGCTGCCGAGGGGTACATTTCTGTCCTCACACCCGCACTTCTGAGAAATTTCATGGCCTGCATGGCATATTTCGCTTCATGATCACCAAAATTTATAAAAAGCACCTGTGGCCCAAGATCCGGTGTATTGGCAAAAAGTTCTAATTCTTCCATGACCAGGTAGATCCGGTCAAGACCAAAGGAAATTCCAACCCCGCTGATGTCCTTTAAGCCAAAAATACCAGTAAGGTCATCATATCTTCCCCCGCCACCAATAGAGCCCATTTCAACCCCGTCAGCCTGCACCTCAAAAATGGCACCGGTGTAATAATTCAAACCTCTTGCCAAAGTAAGGTCCAGTTCTAATACCGATGTCTGTAAGCCCAATACCTCAATTTGTTCAATAACAAACATCAATTCTTGAATACCCTTTAAGCCTTCTTCAGATGTTGACAGCAATTCTGTCAAAGATGCCAATTGCTCTTTATTGCTTCCATTTAGACTAAAAAGAGGCATTAGCTTTGTTAAAGCTGCTTCGGGAATTTCCTTGTTTCTCATTTCCTTTAGCACGCCTTCTACTCCAATTTTGTCCAATTTATCCAAAGCAACGGTAAAATCGATCAGTTTATCTTTGGCTCCGATAATTTCTGCGATCCCGGATAAGATTTTTCTGTTGTTGATCTTAATGACCGTTTTCCTTAATCCCAGCTTTGTGAATACCGCATCGTAGAGTTGAACAAATTCAACTTCTTGCCAAAGGCTTTCGCTTCCTACTACATCGGCATCACATTGGAAGAATTCCCTGAACCTTCCTTTTTGGGGCCTGTCAGCCCTCCATACAGGTTGAATTTGATATCGTTTAAAGGGAAAGACGATTTCATGCTGATGTTGCACCACGTATCGCGCAAAAGGGACAGTCAAATCATACCTAAGCGCCTTTTCGGAGATCTTTGAGGTCATTTTGGAGGCATCTTTTTCCTGATACAAAGCATCATCCACTTTCCTTAAATAATCACCGGAATTCAGTATCTTAAAAATTAACCGGTCCCCCTCTTCTCCATACTTACCCATCAAGGTGCTTGAATTTTCAAACGACGGGGTTTCTATTGGCTCAAAACCAAACAGTTGAAACGCTTCTTTGACCGTTTCAAAAATGTAATTCCTTTTTGCTAATTCTGCAGAAGAAAAATCTCTGGTTCCTTTGGGAATACTGGGTTTCATTATAAATTCAGATTAAATTCATTTGACATCAAACCATTTCAGATCTGAATGGCTGCAAATATCCGAAAAATATTTCCTTTAAATATATTTTTTTGAACCAATGCCAATCAAAAGAAGATTTTTATCTTGCAATATATATGAAACGAACTTTACTTTTTTTTGTCCTATTTTGTCATTGTTGTCTTTTTGGCCAGCAGGGACAAATTAATCTTCAGGGACAAATAAAATCTGATGACGGTTCACTTAAGGATATAGAGACTGTACTGCAGCAATACATCCGGATTCCTTCAGTGAGCGGACAAGAACTGGCGGCTGGTGACTTCCTTAAAAACGTTTGCTTTAATAACGGGCTTTATATAACAGATTTTGGAACCGAAGACGGGCAATACAATTTTGCCGCTTCGCTGTTTCCCCTCAGTTCGGGCAAGCCTAATATTATTTTCCTTAACCATATTGATGTGGTTCCTGAAAGTAATAGTGACTTACACGATCCCTATGGCGGAAAAATAGATGATGGAGTGATCTATGGCAGAGGTACCTTAGACAACAAAGGAGCTGCCATGATGCAGCTTTATGGTATCCTTTCTATCATGCAGGAACGGAATTATCAAATGAGTCCTTACAATATAACCTTTCTGGCTGTTTCCTGTGAAGAAACCCAATGTGCCGGGGGTATAAGCTATGTCAATGAGCATCATTTCGCCGAATTAAATCCTGCGGCGGTATTTGGAGAAGGGCCGTCAGAACTAACTTCTTTGATGGAGGGAGATTTCAGGCAACCTGTTTTTGGGATTTCCGTGATTCATAAAAAACCGCTTTGGATAGAACTTGAGCTGCGGTCGAAAACTACCGGGCATGGTTCCATAACGCCCCTGACCTATGCCACGAAGGAACTTGTATCTGCGCTTGAAAAACTGACCAGCAAAAAGCCAAAAGCCGTATATAACGATATCAATATCAAATTCTTAAAAGACCTGGCTCAGCACCATAAAGGAGGAAAGAAAATGGTATTGAAACACCCCAGGTTTTTTAGACCTGTTCTTACGGGTCAATTGAGGTCCCATCCTGAATTGTTTGCCTTGTTTACCAATACGATCACATTGACAAATATCTATAGTAACAGTCATGCCGTTAATAAAATGGCTTCTGTTGCTGGAGCGCAGTTAGATTGTCGTTTGTTGCCTGAGACGGATGAGCAGGAGTTCTTGAACATGATCAGGAAAACATTGAAAAACGATAACATCAAGATCACTGTTTTAAAGACACTGCCAAATAATCAAATCAGCAGCACCGAAACAGTTTATTATAAAAACCTGTCACTGGCCATTAAGGAAAAATACCCTGAGGCCAAAACCATGGATATGATGATGCCGAATATCAATGACCTGGGTTCATTTAGGGCCAAAAATATACCTGCATACGGTACGCTTCCCATATTCTGCGAAATCGAGGAAGTC
>JBFFLO010000278.1:0-4336 GCA_041554895.1 Lutimonas sp.
CGGAGATGTTTGCATTTGGAAGCCAAGTGAAAAAACGCCTCTTTGCGGTATTGCATGCCAGCATATTGCCGCATCAGTGATGCGGGCCAATAATTTGCCAGAAGGCATTTCTTGTATGATCAATGGAGATTACAGGGTTGGTGAAATGCTCACAACCGATAAACGAATTCCGTTGGTTTCAGCCACAGGATCCATCAGAATGGGAAAGATCGTGGCACAAAAGGTTGCCGCCCGCCTTGGTAAGTCTCTTTTAGAACTAGGTGGTAACAATGCCATTATTGTAACTCCGGATGCTGATATCAAAATGACAATTATCGGGGCAGTCTTCGGGGCTGTTGGCACTGCAGGACAAAGATGTACTTCCACAAGAAGGCTGATCATTCATGACAGTATTTATGACAAGGTAAAAAAAGCATTGGTAGAAGCTTATGCCCAATTACGTATTGGTAATCCATTAGACGAAAACAACCATGTCGGACCCTTGATTGATAAGGAGGCAGTAAGGATGTATAAGGATGCTCTCGTAAAAGTTGTAGAAGAAGGAGGACATCTTTTAATTCAAGGAGGAGAATTGAGCGGTAAGGGATATGAAAGTGGATGCTATGTTGAACCTGCCATTGCAGAAGCGAAAAACGATTTTGAAATTGTACAACATGAAACCTTCGCACCTATTCTTTACCTTTTAAAATACTCGGGCGACCTCAAAAATGCAATCGATATTCAAAATGGTGTTGTTCAGGGCCTTAGTTCTGCAATTATGACAAATAATTTAAGAGAGGCCGAAATGTTTCTCTCGGTATTGGGTTCTGATTGTGGGATTGCCAATGTTAATATTGGTACTTCAGGAGCTGAAATTGGCGGAGCATTTGGTGGAGAAAAAGAGACTGGTGGTGGCCGTGAATCGGGTTCTGATGCATGGAAGGTTTATATGAGGCGACAAACCAATACAATTAATTATACAACTGATTTACCCCTGGCCCAAGGCATCAAATTTGATCTTTAAACTTGTTGGTAATGATAAAAAAAAATCGCCCCGATCTCTCGGGGCGACATTTGGTTGAAATAAATCAACCAAAATCAACTAACCAAACCTTATTTTAAATATCTTCTATGCGTTTTTCAATTCCCTTGTTACTTTCAAACGCTATCCTTTCAATTTTGTTGTAGTACAGAAAAAGAAATTTTCACTTCAACATCTCCTACATTTCCTGTCTCAAAATATTGCGCTGACAGGCTATTTTTCTTCTTTGATTAAGAACTACAAAATAAAAGCTTCTTTTTTCTAAATTATCACAATCAATTGTTAAAATTTTTCGATTCCAAATAAGATAAAAAACTTTTCCTAATCGATGAATAATAAATCAATTTTCATGCCAACTTCCCCCTAAAAAAAACCAAAACTGTTAAAAAAAAGCCAAATGTGCCGGCAATATTTCATTTGTTGCTTCCCTCAAACCGCATCATTTACAATGCTTTAGACGAAAATGTGCTGATCTTGTTACAATTAAAAATCAATAAGTCCTAAACCTGTTACAGGCTAAAAACATTCATCATTAGTAAACGATTAAAAAAAGGATTTGGTGATTTTTTATGAGCCACATTTGCCACAGAAATATGATCCTCATAAAGTGAAAATATTGGCCGAAAAAACGCAATATTCTTTGGCTTTTTTCGTTGTAATAATGGAGTTTAATCTTTTAAACTTTTTGCTATGAAAAATATATTTGTACTACTTAGTTTTTTACTGGGCGTTATCTCAGTATACGGTCAATCTTATGATGGAAAAGGCGACCGTAAAATACAAATTGGTTATGAAGCCTATGGTTTAGGGAATGGTGTCAAAGCCACCTATGATTATGGGTTGGGTGAACTCTTTTCAATCGGAGCAGGAGGGTCTGTCTATTTCGACAATGAAGAAAATGATTATTTTATCTATGCAAGAACACAGGTGCATTTAGGAATTGCCTTTGATCTGCCTAGTGAATTCGATATTTACCCCGGAGTTGAATTGGGATATCTCTCAAGTGAAAAGCCAGGTCTCGCGGGATACATTGGTTTTCGTTACTTTATTACGAAAAAAATGGGATTATTCGCCGAGATAGGAAACAATGGTGTCGTGGGTCTTAGCTTCAATGTCTAATTAAGGCATATACACTTTGTCCAATTGTTTTATACCGCTGATTTTGTGGTAGCCTTCCATCCCATTTACAGAATAAAGTACAACAGCCTCGTCGTCTTTAAGGTCAAATGGGATCTTTTTTTCGAATTTTGGAGGTTGGTTCGTATATTCAGCTTTCGGATCTTTATGCATAATCACATCTTTTTCCTTAAATTTAGAAAAAGTCCCTTCTATTAAAAAGCCCTGGTTGTTAAATTCAGGAACAATGTCATATTCATGGTTTTGAAAATACAACTTGGAAAAAGAAATATTCAGGGATTGCGTACTTCCAACAAGTCTTATCGTAGTGCCTTCTGTACCTTGCCTGCCCCCGACCCAGTTAAAATAAGTCTTCTCATTTATGTCAAATGGTGCAGAAGTTGCTAAATTTTGGGATTTGCATCCGACCATAATTACTGATAAAATAATTATTGTCAATTGAAGATGGAATGATTTCATTGCCTTTATCATTTTTGTGAATGCTTAATAAGCTCTTTCTTTCTTGCCTTCATAAAAATTCATAAAAGCTTTATTCACTACTTTCATCCCTCCGGGGGTCGGAAAGTCTCCGGTAAAATACCAGTCTCCTTTATGATCAGGACAAGCTTTGTGAAGATTCTCAATAGATTGGAAAATAATTTTTACCTCAGCATTGATCATCTCGGTTTTTAATAATTCGGCAATCTTGTCTGAAATTTCTTCCGGAGTAAATGGTGCATAAATTTCTTTAACATGATTTTCCGGATGGGTCTCTTTCAGACTGGCTTTACATTTATCATACACCTCGTCAACTAAATGGTACTGATCTCTGTCTTTTAACAGTTCTAAGGTCGCCTTAAAAGCTATAAACTCATCAATACGCGCCATATCGATCCCATAACAATCCGGATATCTGATTTGAGGTGCGGAAGAGACTACTATGATCTTTTTTGGACCCAGTCGATCCAATATTTTTATAATACTCTTTTTTAGAGTCGTTCCCCTCACGATGCTATCGTCAATGATCACGAGGTTATCAGATGATTTCACTACTCCATAAGTCACATCATATACATGGGCTACCAAATCATCCCTGCTGTTATCGTCAGTGATAAAAGTTCTTAATTTGGCATCTTTTATGGCTATCTTTTCAATTCTTGGACGTTCAGATAAGATCTCTGTGAGCTTTTCAGCCGAAATATTCTTATTGCCCTTTAAAATCGTTTGGAGTTTGTGCTCATTGAGATACTCTTCAGCAGCCTCTGTCATCCCGTAAAATGAAGTTTCTGCCGTATTAGGAATATAAGAAAAAACGGTGTTGGAAATATCATTGTTTATTGATTCCAGCACTTTAGGGAAAATGTTTTTCCCTAACATTTTTCTTTCCTGGTATATGGAGGCATCACTTCCTCGGGAGAAATAGATTCTTTCAAATGAACAGGATTTTTTTGGCAGCTGGTCCATGATCTTTTGAGTGCTTACCTTTCCGTCCTTTTTAATGATCAGCGCATGGGCTCTTTCAATTTCTTTTACCTCGTCGATATCAACATTAAAGACGGTCTGAATAACGGGTCTTTCAGAAGCCACCACTACTACTTCATCATCCTTGTAATAAAAAGCAGGTCTGATGCCGGCGGGATCTCTAAGAACAAAAGCATCGCCATGTCCGATCATCCCCGCCATCGCATAACCCCCGTCCCAGTTCTTCGAGGCCCTTCTCAATATTTTCTGAATATTCAATTCCTTTGCAATCAAAGGGGATGCTTGTTTTTTGCTTATCCCTTTCTGCTTGAATTTATAATACAAATCCAGTACTTCATCATCTAAAAAATGTCCGATTTTTTCCATGACTGTTACCGTGTCCGTATTCTCCTTTGGGTGTTGTCCCAGCTCTATGAGTTCTTTTAACAATTCCCCTGAATTGGTCATGTTAAAATTTCCCGCGACTATAAGGTTTTTATGTTTCCAATTGTTTTGACGCAGGAAAGGATGTACGCTCTCTATGCTATTACTGCCAAAAGTACCGTATCGAACATGGCCTAAATATACATTGCCCAAATAGGGCATATGAGCCAATTGCCAATCCAGATCATTTGCCCTTTCCGGATGCTCTTTCATCACACCGTTCAAGCGGGAATTGATCTTGGCAAACACATCCTGAATAGGTTGCTGTTCATTTGATCTAACCCGGCTGATATA
>JBFFLO010000279.1:0-4314 GCA_041554895.1 Lutimonas sp.
CATCACTAATAACATTTGGTTCTGTTATATTGCTTTTTACTACTTTTTACACAAGGATGTTTGCACTTAAAGCCCAGGACAGGGTCATACGTGCCGAAGAGAATTTCAGGTATTTTCTGCTCACAAAACAAACCTTGCCGGAAGAGTTAACCATACGTCAGATCATAGGCTTGCGATTCGCCTCAGATGAAGAATTCCTTTCACTGGTAGAAAGGGCCATCAAAGAAAAGTTGACCGAAAAGGATATCAAGAAATCAATTAAAACCTGGCGAGGCGATTTTTACAGGGTATAAAAAAGTTTTTATTTCTTCATAAATCCCCTTTTTTCATTTGTTCAATGGCATAATTCGCTGCCCGGGCCGTAAATGCCATATAAGTGAGAGAAGGGTTCTGACACCCGGAAGAAGTCATAAACGAGCCATCTGTTACAAACAAATTGGGAACGTCATGACAGGCATTCCATTTATTCAGTACTGAGGTTCTTGGGTCTTTACCCATACGGGCGGTTCCCATTTCATGTATTCCATCACCAAAGATCCAATCTTTCGGTTCTGTGTGCTGGATATCAACGGCACCTGCTTTTCTGAGCATTTCAGCGCCGTGATCCTTCATGGCCCTCATGATCTTCTTCTCGTTTTCTTTCAACTCACAACTGATGTGAAGCAGGGGCATTCCCCATTCGTCCTTTAATTCCGGATGTAACTCCACTTTATTGTCATCATAGGGAAGACATTCACCATAGCCGCTTAAGTCTACGAACCACGGACCGGGTTTTCTAAGGCTATCCTTGAATTCAGCACCAATACCTTCCATATAATTCCCCCTTTGCCAACCCATTCGACTGGCACCACCCTGAAAACCAAAACCTCTTACATAATCTTCCTCCTTACCTTGAAGGTTCTGAAATCTTGGGATATAAATACCATTGGGCCTGTGCCCGTTGTAATACCCATCTTCAAAGCCTTCTATCCTGGCACTTGTCACAATATTATAATGGTCCATCAAATAGCGGCCCAAGGTACCACTTGAATTTGCTATCCCATTTGGAAAACTTTCTGAAACACTGTTTAGCATGATCTGTGTACTGGGCAATGTAGAAGCACAGAGAAAAATGACCCTGGCAAAATACTCGGTAGTTTCCTTGGTTTCTGCATGAATGACCCGTACTCCTGTTGCCTTGCCTTGTTTTTCATCGTATATGATCGAGTGAACAATAGCATGTGGCTTAAAAGTCATGTTACCTGTTTTTTGAGCTGCAGGAAGGGTAACGCTAACACTGCTAAAATAACCGCTAAACGGACATCCCGTTTCACACATATTCCGGTACTGGCAGGGCCCGCGTTCATTATGTCGTTCTGTTAAATGCGCGGTTCTTCCAATGGTCATGGTCCTGCCATCAAAATTTTCTGCGAGAGATCCTTTCAAATACTCCTCCACGCAATTCATTTCCATTGGTTTTAAAAACTTTCCATCGGGCAACTGTGCAAGTCCTTCATTTTGACCACTAACGCCTATATATTCTTCAACATAATCATACCAGGGAGCAATGTCTTTATACCTCACCGGCCAATCAACTCCATGCCCGTCCTTGGCATTTGCCTCAAAATCCATTTCACTTAACCTATAGGATTGCCTCCACCACAACAAGCTTTTTCCCCCTGTTTGAAAACCCTTTAACCATCTAAAAGGTTTGTCTGGAGGGTAGGTATAAGGATGTTTCTTATCACTGGCAAAAAAATGCTTGGTTGCTTCATTAAAAGCATATACCTGACTTTGGATCGGATATTCTTCCCTGGTCTCTTTTGAAGGTTCTTTTCTAAATTCAAATTCCCAGGGAGCCATATTTGTCGTGGGGTAATCTTTGATATGTTCCACCTGTCTCCCCCTTTCCAACACCAGGGTTTTCATTCCCTTTTCAGTGAATTCCTTCGCAGCCCATCCGCCTGACATTCCGGAACCGATTACAATTGCATCAAATTCGTTTGTTTCCATCTAATTAAAAATCTTATCGGTTACCTACCAGGTTTTTTTCAGTATCATCAATGCTTATACAACCATTGTACCTGCCTGGAACAGGTAAATAATTCATGCTTTTCATCCCAGCTTCTGACGTAAAATAGGCCCATAATATGATCTGTTTCATTGATTTAAAAAAAGAATCAGGCTCCTTTTCTTTGTCTAAGGTCACCAAATAAGTGATTTGATCATCTCTGTTAAGGTCAATAAATGATTTCCCATGTTGATCCACGCAATTTGTCAGGAATTTCATTAAGCCGGATTCGTATGTCGCCTTTTCGACTTCCTCAAAATACTGACCAAACAATTGATCTATAAACGGGGCTACCCCTGCTTCATGAGCTCCGGGAGCATCGGTGGGTGGCAGTATCAATTCTGACATTTGCCAAAGGGCATCAAATTGTTCTTCATTCAAATAAACGGGTCGATCTGTTGTCGGCCTCTTCTTTGAGCAGCTTTCCAGTGATACCAATAATCCCGGTGCAAAGCTTAGACCGAGAGAAGCAATCACCGATTTCTTAAGTAATTCTCGTCTGTTCATGGAGATTTTGCTTATTTGCCTAAAAATAAAAAAAATAAGTTGTTAACGACATGGTTTAAGAAAAGAATCTTCTTCATTAAAAAAACGATCTTCAACAACATTAAAGTCATGGATGGCTCGGCTGTTCTTAATTGTCAGCATCCATGAACAGAGGTCCGTATCAAAGGTTTGACAAGCAACAGAGTGGCCTCATTATTCCCCGGACGCTTTTTGAATCTTAAAAAACCCTCTTGATAAAGGGACGAGCATCAGCCCTGCAAGAATAAACAAAATAAAAGCATATTGCAAGCCCACAACATGAGCTATATAGCCAACTAAAGGTGGTCCGATAAGCATTCCGGCAATTCCATAGGTGGATATGATGGATATGGCCATCCCGGGAGAATATTTCTTTGAGCTTCCGGCAAGAGAAAAAGTCATGGGGAATACTGCAGAAACTCCTATACCTACCAGCGAAAACCCAATCAAAACAGGCCAGTAAAAGGGGAAAATAATGGCCAGCAACATGCCAAAAGTCACTATTGAAGCCCCTAAAATATAGGTTGTTGACATTCCGATGCGATCTACCAACCGATCAGAATAGAACCTTGACAATGCCATAAAAGCCATAAAAATCAAGTAGCCCAGAGTAAAGATCTCCTCTCCCACTACTTCTTTAAAATAAACCCCGCTCCAATCAAACATTCCTCCCTCACACAAGGCACCGAAAAACACCATTAACCCCAAATATAAAATATACTTATCAGGTTTACCAAGAATCAATTTATTTCCAATCTCAGATTTATCCCTTCCGATCAGGAATGGATATGAAAAGATGCCTAAGGCAAGGCTAAAAAGACTCACATATAAGAAATGATCTGCCATCTTAACCCCTGCCTGAACCATTAGTGTAGAAAATAAGGCCCCAGCCAAACCTCCAAGGCTCCAAAGTCCATGAAATGAACCTATGATTTTTTTTTCACGCTGCCTTTGCAACGTGATTGACTGTGTATTTACCGAAATATTAGCAATTCGCGTACAAAAAGAAAAAAGGGCCACTCCTATGATCAAATACTCCAGCTCTGAGGCATAACCAATTACAAGTAAAGAAAGGCATAAGATCGCATAGGAAATTACAAGGGGTATCCTGCTGTTGAATTTTGAAACAAGCCAGCCAGAGATAGGAAGGCCTATCAGCGAACTAATGGGCATCACCAGTAAAAGGTTCCCTAATTCGGCTTCATCAAAATTAAAATTGGTTTTAATAGAGGGAATTCTGGATGCCCAGGAGGCAAAACAAAATCCCAGCAGCAGGAAGTAGATGCTCAATGATATCCGCTGACTTGATATTTTATCCATGGATTTAAATTCAAAACATTTCCTATTCTGCCTTTACCGTACAAACCAAACCCCTTGTTTTAGACTTCTAGGCCCTTTTGGAAATTAAGGTCAAAATTAAAAAAAAACAATGAGAATCAATACAATTTAGAATGTTCATTGGCAGGATAAAACACCTCGCTTTATGACTACTTTTCTATTGATTTGTGAACCAGATTTTAAGAGGGTTTGTACCTGGATTTTTCCTGACCATGATCTGCTGTTTTATTCCATAAAAGGGGCTTTAACAACATTCATACTAGTTATCATTTATAATTTATCATAATTTTTACCTATGAAGTTATAAATAAAAACTAATGGCATTAACATAAAAATTCCTTTAAGTTCAGTAACTTAAGGGTTTAAAAACTTCAAATAAATTTAAGATGGATAATAACGAA
>JBFFLO010000280.1:0-4307 GCA_041554895.1 Lutimonas sp.
GGTCCCCATTGGAAATTGATCCAGGCACCGCAGCAAATAGCAACTTTTTAAGAATAAAACAATGCCGTGCGAAAGTTGGGTTTGATCGTTGATTTCATTTTGGCAATGCATATAAATTAACATGTTTTGGAAAAAGACCCACATCTAAAGATAATGAAATTTATTAACTATCTGCGAATCAACAATTCATCGGTTTAAAATGAGGGTTGATTTTTTTTGATCTGAGATAAGGTACGGTCAAAAATCAAAAGAAGGCTCACCGGCTTTTGGGAATTTAATTGCACAGAACTGAAAAGGATGTGATGCTTCAAAAAATTGTACCTTTAACCTAGACAATAAAAGTATGATGACAATGATCTGGGCTGGTTTTGGGGTCCTAGGCCTGATGACCGTATTATGGCTGATAAGCATTTATTTGAAAAACGTCAGTATTGTGGACAATTTTTGGGGCATAGGCTTTGTTCTGGTTGCCTTTATCTATTGCCTTGAATCTGAAGTTTTGTATACGCGCATAAAACTCATGATGTTTCTTGTAACCCTTTGGGGATTGCGCCTGTCCATATATCTCACCTATCGGAATTACGGTAAAGGAGAAGATTACAGGTACCGTGAATTTCGCCGTTCATTCGGAGAACACCGATATTGGTGGTTTAGTTTTTTTCAGGTGTTTCTGCTTCAAGGCGGGCTGATCCTGATCATATCACTTCCCTTATTGGGGATTACTTTAGAAACAAATTCAAATGCCTTGAACTTGCTCGATTACCTGGGCCTGCTAATTTGGGGTATTGGATTTATTTTTGAAGCTGTCGGTGACTATCAGCTGGCTTCCTTTAAACGGCATCCTGAAAATAAGGGAAAACTTTTGACTAAGGGACTATGGCGTTATACGCGTCATCCCAATTATTTTGGAGATACCGCCATATGGTGGGGTTTCGGTCTTTTTGCCATCGCTTCTGGGGCTTACTGGTACAGTCTTGGAACCCTTGTAATGACCTATTTGATTTTAAAGATCTCTGGGGTGTCCTTGCTGGAAAAATCACTTTCAAAAGCAAAACCCGGATATGAGGAGTATGTTCAAACCACCAGTACTTTTTTTCCTTGGTTCCCTAAAAAAAGCACTTAATGGACTTTATCTTAAAACACGGCTGGCTTATTCTTTTTGTGATCTGGGGGTTGCCGTTGACTTATTACCGCAGTCGATTCAGGAAAATAGTTTATCAAACTGACCATTGGCTCATCAATATACAGCCCAGGTTTATCAGGGAAATAAAAGCATTGTTTGGCTACTATCATCCGCAAGGTGCTAACTTTATCAGGGAGCGGAACTTTTACCGCTTCTATTTATCGATCTATCTGGTCTTGTTTGTATGTTATCTTTTTTTTAATTGAATCAATCCAATTTGAGCAAATCTTCCAAGCTTTGCAATGAAACCCGCTCTCTAAGCATTTTCATTCTTTTCTTAAAAAACTTTCGCTGAAATTTGGTTCCGTTTAGCTTGATATTGTGGTGAAATCTTTTGAAAACTTTAATGCTGTGGGGAGAAGTGGATGGATCGTAGGGGTCTATTTGCAATAAAAAACTACTGATATAGCGCTTCCATCCCAGGGCTGATATTTCTTTTGAAGTGAGTACTTGTTTGGTTACATTTCGAAAGAAATAAGGCCTAAAAGAGGTGTCGTATATGGTAATTTTATTGAGATCTGACTGGCTAAGAAATCTGATCAGTATTTTTTCTATTTTATCAAAAGTATCTTTCTTCTTAACAAAAATATAAGTCCCTTTGGTAGAATTAAAAATAAAGGGTTTGTACGACAAATGTAATTCCAGATGCTTACTGAGCAAAACTTGCCTGTGCCTGTTGAAAAGCAATGTTTGGCACTTGGTTACTGGTCTTAAAACGATACAACAAACCATGTTGAAATTATTTACATAAAACGTAATACATTTAAAATTAAGCATTCTGATACTTACCAGAATGCTTAATTTAATTTAAAAATTATCTCAAATCAAAACGATCGAGGTTCATGACCTTGTTCCATGCTGCCACAAAGTCTGTTAAAAACTTTTTCTGAGAGTCTGCGGAGCCATATACTTCAGCAAGGGCACGAAGCTCAGAGTTCGACCCGAAGATCAGGTCGGCACGCGTACCGGTCCACTTGATGGAGCCTGTATGCCGATCTCTGCCTTCAAAAACCTCTTGTGACTCAGAAGTGGCACTCCAGGTAACACCTATGTTGAGCAGGTTCACGAAGAAGTCGTTTGTGAGCGTTTCAGAATTTTTAGTGAATACGCCGTGTTGTGAATGATCGAAGTTTGTATTTAAAACCCTCATGCCACCGACCAATACAGTCATCTCAGGAGGTGTCAGGGTCAAGAGCTGAGACCTGTCAACCAACATTTCTTCTGTTGAGGCCCTGTGCTTTGGTTCAAAGTAATTCCTGAAACCGTCTGCAACCGGCTCCAGAGCCGCGAATGATGCCACATCAGTTTGTTCTTGGGTAGCATCTGCACGTCCGGGGGTAAAGGGCACTTCAATATCATGACCGGCGTTCTTGGCTGCTTGTTCAACACCAGCACAACCGCCAAGAACAATAAGGTCAGCCATGGAAACTTGCTTTGCATAATCTTTTTGGATGCCCTCTAATGTTTCCAGCACCTTTGTTAACTGAGCGGGGTTGTTAACCTTCCAGCTTCTTTGAGGTTCCAAACGAATGCGCCCGCCATTTGCCCCGCCTCGTTTATCGGAGCCACGGAATGTTGAAGCCGATGCCCAGGCTGTGGATACCAACTGGGATACAGATAAACCTGATGCAAGGATTTTGCCTTTAAGTTCGGCAACGTCTTTGTCATTGATCAATTCATGTGTTACCGGCGGGATAGGATCCTGCCAGATGAGTTCTTCATTAGGTACTTCAGGACCTAAATATAGGGAGGCTGGTCCCATATCCCGGTGAGTCAGTTTAAACCAGGCCCTGGCAAAGACCTCTGCAAACTCAACAGGGTTTTCATGAAAATGTCTTGAAATCGGTTCATAGATGGGGTCCATCTTTAAGGCCATGTCAGCGGTGGTCATCATAAGTGCCTGTGTCTTGGAAGGATCGCCGGCCGCCGGTGCTCTTTTGGCATGCGAAGCCGCAGTAGGAGTCCATTGATGCGCTCCTGCAGGGCTTTTTGTCAATTCCCAGTCATAGCCCAACAGCACGTCAAAATATTCGTTGTTCCATTCAGTAGGCGTTGGTGTCCATGCACCTTCTATTCCACTGGTAATGGTATCATCTCCGTGCCCGCTTCCGAAGGAGTTTTTCCAACCTAAACCTTGTTCTTCAATACTTGCTCCGGCAGGTTCTCTGCCTACATATTTATTTGGATCGGCAGCACCATGTGCTTTCCCGAAAGTATGCCCTCCGGCAACAAGTGCAACGGTCTCTTCATCATTCATAGCCATACGTCCAAAGGTTTCGCGTATGTCAATGGCAGATTTGAGCGGATCAGGATTGCCATTTGGACCTTCCGGGTTCACGTAGATCAGCCCCATCTGCACTGCACCAAGCGGGTTTTCAAGTTCTCGATCACCTTCATAACGCTTATCGCCTAACCATTCAGTTTCAGTACCCCAGTAAATATCCTGTTCAGGTTCCCAAACATCTTCACGTCCACCTGCAAAACCAAAGGTCTCCAAGCCCATAGATTCTAATGCGCAATTACCGGCAAGGATCATCAGGTCTGCCCATGATATTTTCTTTCCATATTTTTGTTTGATCGGCCAAAGCAACAATCGGGCTTTATCTAAATTGCCATTGTCGGGCCAACTATTGAGAGGAGCAAAACGCTGACTTCCAGAACCCCCGCCACCACGGCCATCCTGGATCCGATAAGTACCTGCGCTATGCCATGCCATCCTGATAAAGAAAGGCCCGTAATGTCCATAATCGGCCGGCCACCAATCTTGTGACTTGGTCATCAGTTCAAACAGGTCATCTTTTACAGCCTTTAAGTCAAGTTTTTTAAACTCTGAAGCATAATCAAAATCCTCACCCATTGGGTTAGATTTGGAAGAGTGCTGTCGAAGAATGTTCAAATTCAACATATTGGGCCACCAGTCGCGATTCGAGGTGCCACCCCCTGCAGTGTGTTTCACAGTGCCACTATGAAAAGGGCACTTACTTTCGTTATTATCCATCTTAAATTTATTTGAAGTTTTTAAACCCTTAAGTTACTGAACTTAAAGGAATTTTTATGTTAATGCCATTAGTTTTTATTTATAACTTCATAGGTAAAAATTATGATAAATTATAAATGATAACTA
>JBFFLO010000281.1:0-4300 GCA_041554895.1 Lutimonas sp.
AGAAAATTCATTTGCTCTAATTTACTCAATGTTTTGAAATAAACCATATGGCGATCCATAATCGGTAAAAATGGTAGGTTAATCCTTAAAAACGGTAAGTATTTGGTCTTAAATATTCATAAATTTGAGAAAATAATAGGTTTATGCCGTAAAAGGAACTATAGATTTGAATTAACAAGTGTCAATTATAAACTTTTAAAAACTTAAAAATGAGAATATTATCACTAGGAATATTTTTGCTTGCAATAAGCGCTCAATCCTTCGCACAAAATGCAACTATTGAACAAGAGATCAAGGAACTTTCAAAAGCAAAATGGGAATGGATGGCCGAAAAAAATGTGGACAAGCTGGCAACACTCTTCGATGACAGGTCGAAATTTGTCCATATGAGTGGTTCCTGGAAAAAGGAGAGGGAGTTGGAAATCATTAAAACCGGAAGCATTTGGTATAAAAACGCTGATGTTCATGATGTGGCCGTAGAAGTTTTCGGAGACGATACTGCCATAGTCTGGAATCGCATTACGCTAACGGCTCATGTCAGGGGTAATGACGTGACAAATGAATTTACGGTGACCGAATTCTACAAAAAGGAAGGGGAAGACTGGAAATTGCTGGATCTGACTTTTAGCAGTGTACGGGATACCCATAAAATTGAACATTAGTAAAATTCGAACTTAAAAAAATTCACATGAGTATAAAAGCTATAATTTTTGGACTCCTTTTATTTTTTATAAGCGGACAAATAGCCTTGGCCCAATCGACAGAAACAGAGAAGGAAATCACCGAGCTCTCAAAGAAAAAATGGGAATGGATGGCCGATAAAAATGCTGACAGCCTGGCCGTACTCTTTCATGAAAAGGCCAAGTTTGTCCATATGGGAGGCACATGGGGAAAAGACCGGGAGGTTGACATCATTAGAAGTGGATTCATCCATTATAAAAAGGCGGATGTCCATGAAGTCATGGTGGAAGTGTTGAACGAAAACACCGTAATACTTTGGAACCGAATTACGCTATTGGCAGTCGTTGGCCAGAATGAGGTCACCACACCTTTTATGGTAACAGAAGTCTATGTAAAGCAAAATAAAGAATGGAAATTAGCCGATTTGACATTCAGTAAACTCCTTACAAGGGATGAATAACATGTTGAATATTATATAATTTGTGATGAAAAAAAGACCACCATTTCAAAAATTGATAAAGAGATGAACAAGCAAGTTAATAGAAGAGATTTCATTTCAAAAACAACCCTTTTGGGAGCTGGAATGGCAGCGGCACCTTTTGCATTTGCCGGTAATCATAATTCCTCAGGGGAGGAAATCGTAAAGAATCAGGCTCAAAGCCAAGGAAAGCGCATGTTGGGTGCCTTAGAAGTTTCAGCGATTGGATTAGGTTGCATGAGCATGAAAAGTGGCAGTTATAACCCTCCCCGTGACAAAAAGGACATGATTCCTGTGATTAGGGGAGCTGTTGACCTGGGAGTTACTTTTTTTGATACAGCCGAGGTATACGGACCCTTTACCGATGAGGAACTTGTTGGGGAGGCACTGGCTCCAATGCGCGACCAGGTAGTTATAGCCAGTAAATTTGGTTTTGATTTTAACAATGGTCAGCGGGCTGGACGCAACAGCCGCCCTGAACATATCCGAAAAGCTGTGGAGGGGATGTTGAAAAGATTAAGGACAGACCGGATTGATTTACTTTACCTGCATCGCCTTGACCCTAATGTGCCTGTTGAGGACGTAGCGGGAACGGTTAAAGAGTTGATAAAAGAAGGAAAGGCCCTCCATTTTGGTTTATCTGAAGTTTCCCCGGAGACGATACGAAAGGCTCATGCCGAACAGGTCGTTTCTGCCCTGCAAAGCGAATACTCCCTGATTCAGCGTGCCCTTGAGAACGAGGTAATTGATACCTGTGGTGAGCTGGGGATCGGTTTTGTTCCGTGGGGACCCGTGTGCAGAGGGTTTTTAGGCGATAAGTTTAATGAGCACAGTCGTTTCTCTAGCGACTCCCGATTGGCAGCGGTTCCTTATTTTACGCCTGAGGCTATTAAGGCACATATGGAAGTGCTGGTTTTAGTACGTGAATGGGCCAGAAAGAAAAATGCGACGCCGGCACAAATTTCACTGGCCTGGCTATTGGCCCAAAAGCCTCATATCGTTCCCATTCCGGGTACCACAAAATTACATCATGTTAAGGAAAATATGGGCGCCCTAAACATCCAGTTTACAGATATGGAACTAAAGGAATTTAGGGTGGCTTTAGAAAAAATACCCCTGTCAGGAGTAAGAAGTTCTGAAACAGCACTAGTAGATCAGTAATAAGGCAATTCTAACTATAAATTATAAAAATGAAAAATAATATATCCTTATCAGCACCATTAAAAAGAATAACAGTTTTGGATGCCTTAAGAGGGTTTGCCTTGTTTGGTGTTATCATTATGCACATGCTGCAACATTTCGGATATAGATCTGGAGGGGCACAAGAAGAAGTGCTTCGGTTCCCGGTATTAGATGAAGCAGTTCAATGGATCGGGAATAATATCATCATGGGACGGTTTATCAATATTTTTGCCTTCCTGTTCGGGATGAGCTTCTTCATCCAAATGGATAGAGCTGCTAAAAAAGGCATTGATTTTCGTGGACGTTTTGTCTGGAGAATGATCATATTGATGGCGATGGGCTTGTTGTGTCATTCTTTTTACAATCTTGAAATTATATCAATCTATGCATTTTTTGGTCTTTTGCTGATTCCTTTATTTAAGGTTAAGAATTGGTTGTTGATCGTTATTTTCTCCTTTTTTTTACTAGGTGGCCCACGTGCAATCAATGTAATTCATCATAACTATACAACGGCCATTGAACTGGCAAGTATTGAAGATCAGAAAAGCGCTGAAGATCAGATAAATACAGAGCAACAAAGAAACGATTTCCAAAGACCGCGTGAATTGCCTGAGCATATAAAAAACCCTTCGTTTTTGAACACTGCAAAGTATAATTACGAAGAGCGATTGATTGGAAAGTTAAACTATCAATTTGGGTTAATTGGACGAGGATACATTACTTTCGCTTTATTCGTACTCGGACTGCTGATTGGCCGGATTCGCTTTTTTGAAAGGCTGGACGAGCAGAAAAAGCAAAATAAAAAGCTCTTTATTGGATTTGTACTGGCAACTGTAATTGCGATTTTGATTCAAAATGCGCTGCCTCCAATTGATTTCCGCATGCTATTTAGATCAGAAGGTCAAATATTACCGTCTTCAATTTTGATAGCACCGGTCATGGGAGACCTTAGTATGGTACTAAGCTCAGCAGCACTGACCTTAGGATTTATATTACTTTATCAAAATGAAAAATTCAAGAAGTATCTTGAGACCTTATCCCCTTATGGACGCACGGGATTAACAAATTACATCATGCAGGGGGCGCTCGGTGCCTTGATTTTTGCTAACTGGGCTTTTGGTTCAGTCTTTGGTGGCTGGGGAGCAACGGCACTGTTTTCCTTTGGAATTGTTATTTATATAGTCCAAGGTATCATCAGTAAATACTGGCTAGACTACTATTTGTATGGGCCTTTGGAATGGTTGTGGCGTTCTTTAACCTATTTAAAGTTTCAACCCTACAAGAAAAAGAAACGAGGACAATAGGATTGTAAGACATGAATTAAATTCGAATTAGCTTTGATCTATCAATAAAGTCAGTAAATGGGGTTTTTAGAGAAATCATTTTAAAAATTCATAACTTTAAAGGGATTTAATTTATCAGACAATGACACTTGTAAAAACACAAATAGGCAGACGTACATTCATAAGGAACTCGAGCCTGACAGGGGGTGGACTTATACTTGGTTTTTCCTGGTTGAATTCCTGCAAGCCCAATGAAGTTTCTGAAATCGCTGCTACCGAAATGCCCAAGGAGTGGTTTGACATCAATGCCTATCTGAAAATAGGCGACAATGGCCAGGTTACCATCATGTCTCCCAATCCTGAAGGAGGGCAGAATGTAAAGACTTCCATGCCCATGATCGTTGCCGATGAACTCGATATGAACTGGAAAGACGTCTTGGTGGAACAAGCCCCTTTAAATACAGCATTGTACAGCCGTCAGTTTATTGGAGGCAGCCAGGCGATTCGACAAAGTTGGAATGGATTAAGAATGGCAGGAGCTTCGGCACGTCACATGCTACGTGAGGCAGCGGCCAGTGCCTGGGGAGTGTCTATAGATGAAATTACCACAGAAGAAGGTTATTTAAAACATAAGGAAAGTGGTAAATCAGCGAGCTATGGAGCAATGGCTTCGGCT